>DASUKT010000228.1:0-2142 GCA_036278575.1 Pseudolabrys sp.
CCCGCTTTCGCGGGACGAGCGGACGATAAAGCGGGCTCATCTTTAACAAGGGCGAGCGCGTTGAAAATAAAATCGATCGAGCCGATCGCGATCAGCCTGCCGATGGTCAAGCCCGTCATCATGGCGGGCGAGGAAGTGCACACGGCGGAAAACTTGCTGGTGCGTATCGAGACGGATACCGGCGTGGTCGGCTGGGGCGAAGCCGCCGCCGCACCGACCATGACCGGCGAAACCCTGCCGAGCATGATGACGGCGGTCTATCACCTTGCGCCCGCGCTCGAAGGGCGCGATCCGGCCGACCTCGATGGTGCGCATGCCGCGATGGACAGCCGCATGTTCGCCAATCACGCGGCGAAGGCGGCGATCGAAATCGCGCTTCTCGATCTTGTCGGCAAGACGAGCGGAAAGCCCGTGCACGCTTTGCTGGGCCAGAAAAAGCGCGACCGCATTCCATTGCTCGGCGTGGTCGGCGGTGGCGATCTCGATGGCGACTTGCGCGATGCCGCCAGGAAGAAAACTGCCGGCTACACCATCTTCAAAATCAAGGTGGGCGTCGACACGGCGGCAAAAGATGCAAGCCGCACGCGCGATATCTGCAAATTGCTCGGCGCGGGCAACGTGATTTCGGCCGACGCCAATCAGGGCTTCAGCGTCGACGAAGCGCGCGATTTCGTGCGGGCGGTTGAAGGCTGCGGCCTCGATTTCTTCGAGCAGCCGGTAATGGCCGGCGATCTCGACGGCATGGCGATGGTTGCGGCTTCCGGCAATATCGCGATTGCCGCCGACGAAGGCATTCATTCGATCGAGGACATCCGCCGCCATCACGCGCGCAGGGCCGCGCACGGTGCGGGCTTGAAAGCGATCAAGCTCGGCGGCATCCGCGCGCTCACGGAGGCGGCGCGGCTGTGCGACACGCTGGGCATGAGTGTCAACATCTCCTGCAAGACCGGCGAGTCGAGCGTTGCCTGCGCCGCCGCGCTGCACGTGGCCACCGTCATTCCGGCCATTGCCTGGGGTCTGACGTTGACGAACCTGAGCCTCGCGCAGGACGTGACCGCGCACCCGGTACAGATGGACCGCGGCTTTGCCGCCGTCCTCGACCGCCCCGGCCTCGGCATCGACGTGGACGAAGACCGCGTGCGCCATCACCGCAACGGCGCCACGCTTCAGGTGGCGTGACGCGAGCGTTGCTTCAGCCATTCAATTTGTGGCGCCCCTTTGAGTACCAGGCAAAGAGCGGCTACTGTCCGGCGCGCGGCCGTCCGGCCGCAATAATCAGAAACGGCAGAAAGAGGAACGTCCGGTGAAGACAGTGGAAGCGGGGGTGATCGGCGTCGGCTGGATCGGAGGCTTGCGGGCGGAAACGCTGTCGCGCACGGCGCTGGTGGACAAGCTGCATCTTTGCGACATCAGGCCGGACCGGCTCGCCGAAGTGAAGGCGCTCTACAAGCCGGCGAGCACGACGCTCAATTATCAGGACATCCTCGACAATCCGAACATCTCGGTCGTTTACGTTTCGACCACGCCCGAGGCCAATCATTATCCGATCGCGCGCGATTGCCTGAAGAACGGCAAGAACGTGGTGCTGGAAAAGCCGATCGCGCTCGAATTGTGGGAAGCCGACGAGTTGATCCATCTCGCCAAGCGCAACAACCTGAAATTCACCATCGGCTATTCGCAGCGCTTCAACACCAAGATCGCCTACGCCAAGAAGAAGATCGTCGACGGCACGCTCGGCAAGGTGGTGTCGGTGCTGGTCAGTCGGCATTTATCGCGGGCGTTGGGCAAAAAGATCGCCAAGCGCGTCCGCCTCTCGCCGGTGGTGATGGAATCGACGCACGATCTCGACTTCGTGTTCTGGCTTCTGGAGCCGGCGAAACCGGTGAAGGTCTATTCGCAGGGCGCCTACGGCTACATGCAGCCGGTCAACGGCTCACACGACATCATGTTCACCACCGTCACGATGGACAACGGCGTGGTGGTGATGATCGGCGGCGGCTGGAATTTTCCGGAAAGCTATCCGAACTATTGTTCGACCTGGATCGAGATCACCGGCACAGAAGGCGCGCTCACGCTCGACGACACGCAGCGCGACAACTGGCTCAACACGGAAAAAACCGGCCAGGTGTTTCCGATGTCGAC
>DASUKT010000229.1:0-2910 GCA_036278575.1 Pseudolabrys sp.
CATATTTTGCCGGTGTCGTTCACGGCCTTGATGGTCAACACCGGATCGAAGCTGATCCTGATCGACACGGGTACCGCCGGGCAGATCACCGACAGCGCCGGCTTCATGCTTGGCAATCTCGCCGCAGCCGGCGTCGAGCCGGAGCAGATCGATACGATTGTCATCTCGCATTTTCATCCCGACCACATCGACGGCATCAAGACAAAAGACGGTGCAAAGGTCTTCCCCAACGCGGAGATTTTGGTGCCGGAGCCGGAATGGAAATTCTGGATGGACAACGGCAGCATGAGCCGCGCGAAGCAGCCCGTGCTGCGCTACTTCCGCAACGCGCGGCGCATTTTCCCGGACATTGCCGGCGAGGTTCGCCGCTTCACGCCGGGCAAGGAGGTTGCACCGGGCATCACGTCAATTGCAGCTTACGGTCATACGCCGGGCCACACGGCCTTTTCGATCGCCTCGGGCAATCAGTCGATGCTGGTGATGAGCGACACGGCGCGCGAGCCGTTCCTGTTCGTGAAGCACCCGCAATGGCAGCCGAGCTACGATATGGATGGGCCGATGGCGGCCGCAACCCGCGAACGCATGCTCGACCGCGCCGCCGCCGACCGCATGCTGGTCGAGGCCTATCACTTCCCCTTCCCGGCATCCGGACACATCGCCAGGACAAAGACCGGCTACGAGCTTGAGCCAGCGCTCTGGCAGCCGCTTTAACTACATCTTCGACAGCTTGGCGATGTCGACAGCCTGGGCGTAGGCGAGCTTTGCTTCCGAGGGCCCCGAACCGGTGACGCTCACCAGGTACTTGTGCGAGATCACCATGTTCACATCGCCCTCGTGCGTCTGGATCGCGCGCTGGCTGCCGACGCGGACGAGTTTTCCCATGGCGCCGGCGATCGCCGGATTCATGAAGAATTGCGCGAACTGCATGACCATCGCGGAATCACCCGTGATGCGCACCTCGATGTTCTTGCCATCGGAGCTCGAATAACGGCGGCTCGCGGAAGAGGCGCCGAACATGGCAACGCCGACAGACGCCGTCTCCGCCTTCTCCGCTTTCGAACCCGGCAGCGGCGCGGGCAAAAGCGCCGCGAAGCGTTCGGCGTTCTTCTGCCCGATCAGTTGCGACGCGGTATCAAGCGACTGCTTGGCGCCCGCGAAATCGCCGGCCTGGTAGGCCTTGCGCGCCTGATCCATCGCATCGGTGATGTCATCGGCGAAAGCCACGCTCGCTGCAGACACAATGAAAAACGTCGTCGTTAACACGCGAATGAAAAGCATGGGTCCCCCTTCAAGCCGTGCAATATTCCGCCGAGTCACCAATCCGGTGAATCGGCGGGAGCATATTACCTGTCATTGCGCGGGGCTACGCCGCCGCTTGGGCGCCGGTTGAGCTTAATTCGTCACCCGCACGCCCCCGAATATCCCGAAGCCAGGATGCTCGAACCCGATTGGATCCTCGTAGCGGCGATCGAACAAATTATCGATCCGTCCGAACACCGTGAGGTGGTCATCGACCTTGTAGTTCGCCGCGAGGTTGACCGTCGTGTACCCTGGCGCGTTGAGCCGCGGAATTGATCCGTCACGGCTGATGTCGATCCAGGATCCCACGCGCAGCACCGTCGTGGACAGTGTCAGCCGCTCGACCGGCGACCAGATCGCGGACACGCTGAGCTTGTTGCCCGGGCGGCGGAGCAGGCCGAGGCCTGTCGTCTCATCCCGCGTGACCGTTGTCGTGTAGTCCGCACGTACCGCGAACTGATCGTTCACTCTGACCGACGCGAACGATTCGACGCCGTGCATGGTCGCCTCGCCGATATTCGTGTTCGAAAACGCAAAGGAGACCGGATCGAATGTGCCCACGATGAGGTTTGTGACGTCGTTGTGGAAATAAGTCGCGCCGACCCGCAGCCGCCCGTTGAACAATGGCTGCTCGAAGCCGAAGTCATATCCCTTGCTTTCCTCCGGCAGGAGATTTGGATTGGCCTTGATCATGAACGACGGATTGTCGACGAAAAGCTGTGTCAGCGTCGGCGCCTTGAAGCCGGTCCCGTAGCTTCCCTTGAGAGTCGTCTCGGTAACGGGAACGATAAAGATCGGTGCGACGCGCCAGGTGACATGCGGCCCGAAGCTGTCGTTATCGTCGTAACGAATATTGGAGACGACGGAAAACCGCTTGGTGAAATGCGATTGCAGCTCCACGTAGGCGGCCTTGTTGCCCGTCCGCGCCCGTGTCGTCGTCTGCGTGAAGTTGAAGAAGGGATCGACCGTTCCGGTCGAATCGGTCCGCAGCGATTCCCGCTCGTCCTCGAGTCCCATGACGAGCGTTTGCCCGGGCGCGACGTGCGCCTCGCCTCTCCAGTCGACTTTCGTTCGCACGCCGAGGTTCGTGGTCGGCGGCGCGACCAAAGGTGTCGTGAAAAAGCTGTCCGGATTGGGGTCGAAATTCCATTGCCATTGATTCGAGTAATCGATGCCGAAATAGTTCTTGAACCGGCCGTCGAAAAGCGACCAGACGACCTCACCGCGGGTGAACAACTGATGATTTCGTTGTGTATCCTGCATCGCCTCGGGCGCCGGCAGCACGAAATTCAGGAAATCCTCGCCGGTAAATCCCAGCTTGGCGTCCGTGTAGCGGGCAACCAGGTTGACCACGACATCGTCGGAAACCTTGGCGCCGAGCTTCGTCGAGTAAGTCCAGTTGTTGTATTTGTCGTCGATCCGGTGCTCGCCGGGCGCCAGCAGATGCAGCGGGGTTACCGGCGTGGAATGCGACTGAAAATGCAGAATGTTGAAGGCGTAGCTGAAATTGCCCTGTGAGCCGCTCAAGTTCGCCGTCTGATTGAAGGTGCCGAACGAGCCGCCTTCCACAACGCCGGTCGCTTTCGGCGGCCCCTCGCCGCTTTTGGTGGT
>DASUKT010000230.1:0-4405 GCA_036278575.1 Pseudolabrys sp.
CGAGACGTCGTGCGCCGATCATGAGATTGAAGCCCTTGCCCCCGGCCTCCAGCGTGAAGGCGTCGGCGCGCAGCGATTCGCCGGCGAGCGGCAAACGTGCGACCTTGGCGGAACATGCCGCGACGAAGCTGCCGAGGACGAAAACGTCTGCGTGGCTATTTTGCCTTGCCATTGTCAATGCTCGCGAACGCGCCTATTCCTGGTCGTACAAGCGGGACTTAATACAGAACAGATGATGATGGACGTTAAAGTTTCCACGAAAGATCGTCCTTCACTTTTTGACTCGCTCCGTTTGCGGGACGATACCGCAGAGCCGCTCTATCAGCAGCTTGAACAGCAGCTGAAAACGCTGATCGAGAACGGCTCGATCGCGCCGGGCACTACGCTGCCGGCCGAGCGCCAGCTTGCCGAAAAGCTCGGCATCAGCCGCGTCACGGTGCAACGCAGCTACGATGGCTTGCGGCAGCGGAAATTGTTGAGCGCACATGGCCGGCTCGGCTCGATCGTGCAGGAGAGCCCGCATTATCTGCGCCCCGGAATGGATCGGCTCAAGGGCTTCACCGAGGAGATGCGCGAGCTTGGCCGCGTGCCCTCGTCCAGAATCCTCGAGCAGAAGGTCGTCAAGGATCGGTTGATCGCTTCGATTTTCGGACTGCCGTCGACCACCAGGATTCTCAAGCTGGAGCGCGTGCGATTTGGCGACGGCATTCCGCTGTCCCATGAAACCGCCTGGTATAATATTGCGGCCGCGCCCGCTCTCCTCGAAGGCGATCTCGCGCAATCTGTCTACGCCCGGCTTGCCGAATGCGGAACTCCGCTTTTGTATTGTCAGCAGGCAATCGAGGCGGTCTCGCCCTCGCCGCAGGAGTGTGAGATTTTCGGCTTTACCGAGCCCGTGCCGTGCCTGCTCATCAAGCGGCGAAGCTTCGGCCGCGGCGAGCAGGTACTCGAATATGTGGAAGGTCTTTTCCGCGGCGATCTCTATACCTATCGGCTCAAGCTGAAGGTGTGACGCAACTCGCATGGCGCGCCAGCCGGAGCAAACGCAGCCGGTTGTGCTCACGCCGCTCAATCCTGGTTATGCGCGTTTTGGCCTCAAGCTATCCACCGGGACTGCCGAAGGTCTGCAAACCCTTAGCGGCATGGCCCTCGGATAATCGTCCTATAACGGCACGTTGAATGAAGTGGCGGCACTGAGGCGCTCTTTGCGCCTTGCCCCTGCCGCCGCCATCCTTTATCCGAATGTGGACCTGGCCGGGCTTGCCGGCGGAAGTGTCCGGTGAGCGGCGCAGGGAAGCAATCCGCATGGCGAACGTTGTTGTAGTCGGGTCCCAATGGGGCGACGAGGGCAAGGGCAAGATTGTCGATTGGCTGTCGGAGCAGGCCGACATCGTCGTTCGCTTCCAGGGTGGGCATAACGCGGGCCACACGCTTGTCATCGACGGCGTCACGTACAAACTCTCGCTGCTTCCGTCGGGCGTTGTGCGTGAGGGCAAGCTATCGGTCATCGGCAACGGCGTGGTGGTCGATCCGCACGCGCTGGTCAATGAAATCGCCCAGCTCAAGAAGCAGGGCGTCGCGGTGACCCCCGATAATCTCCGCATCGCGGAGAACGCGACGCTGATCCTGCCGCTGCATCAGGAACTCGATGCGTTTCGCGAGACGACGAATTCGACGACGCGCATTGGCACCACCAAGCGCGGCATCGGTCCCGCTTACGAAGACAAGGTTGGCCGCCGTGCTATCCGCTTCATGGATCTTGCCGACCTGCCGGCGCTTGAGGCCAAGATCGAGCGCCTCCTGGCGCACCATAATGCCTTGCGCCGTGGATTGGGTATCAGCGAAATCGGCGCGAAGGCACTGTACGAAGATTTGGCGAAGCTGGCGCCACAGATCCTGCCGTTCATGGATTCCGTATGGTCGTTGCTCGATGCGAAGCGGCGTGAGGGCAAGCGCATTCTGTTCGAGGGCGCGCAAGGAGCCTTGCTCGACATCGATCACGGCACCTATCCCTTCGTGACTTCTTCGAACACGGTGGCGGCGCAGGCTGCCACCGGCTCCGGTCTCGGTCCCAACGCGATCGGCTACGTGCTTGGTATTTGCAAGGCCTATACGACGCGGGTGGGCGAGGGGCCGTTTCCCTCGGAGCAGGCAAACGAGATCGGCCGGACCATCGGCGAACGCGGCCGCGAGTTCGGAACCGTTACCGGCCGCGCGCGCCGCTGCGGCTGGTTCGATGCGGTTCTGGTGCGGCAAACGGTGCGCACCTGCGGCATCGACGGCCTTGCGCTGACCAAGCTCGATATCCTTGATGGGCTCGATGAAATAAAGGTATGCGTGGCCTATCGGCTCGATGGACGCGAGATCGACTACCTGCCAGCGGGCGAACGCGCGCAGGCGTTGGTCGAACCCATCTACGAGACCATCGAAGGGTGGAAGGAGCGTACGGCGCAAGCGCGCTCCTGGGCGCAACTACCCGCGCAAGCCATCAAATATGTGCGCCGGATTGAGGAACTGGTCAGCTGTCCCGTCGCGCTGTTATCCACCAGCCCTGAGCGCGAAGACACGATTTTGATGAAGAACCCCTTCGAGTGACTACAGAAAAATGACAAGAAGCGGTTTAATGCTGACGACCGATGGCTGATTACTATCCTCTCATTGCCCGCGCGATAAACGGCCTCGACAAGAATACCGTCGAGAGCCGCGCGTCGTTGTACGATCGCGCGCGCGCGGCGCTGGTCGCACAATTGCGCGCATCCGATCCGCCGCTCGACGAATCCGAGATTACCCGCGAGCGGCTGTCTCTCGAAGATGCAATCCGACGCATCGAGGCCGATGCAATCCACGCGAACCGCTCTGCAACGCCAACTCCCCAGGCCCCCGAATCCCGGCCATCCGCAGCGGAACCTCAGGAGCAGGCGGATGGAGAAAAACACGCGTCGCTACGCGATCAAGGCTTGCGCAACTTCCGTGAAGTGATGGCGCAAGCCGAAGACCTCGGCGGAGCCGCCGCGCACGCCAACAAGTCTGCGCGTGATGCGCTCGATGCCGCGCCTGCCGAAAAGCCGCAGGAGCGGACGGCGCCGAAACCTTTGACGGAGCCGCCATCAAAATCAGCCGCGAAATCCGCGCCGCGTTTCTCTTCGCCGCCGGAGGCGGAGGTGGGACCTGCGCCGGCATTCGTCGCCCCGGCGCCGGATGAAGCGGTCATGCCACCTGCCGAACCGCCCGATGCAGAAGCGCGGAAAAAGCAGGCGTCGCCACGTTCGGCGCCGCCACCCCCGCCGGAAGAGGATGAGCCGGACGCGCGCACGCGACCCGGGCGTTCTTATCGTCAGCCAGCCCTCATCGCGGCCCTGGTGTTGATTGTGGCCGCAGCCGGCGGCGTCGGATATTGGCAGCGTCACAATATTAAATCGCTGTTCGCCCCATCCGCCGGCAAGCCGCCTGCCGCGTCAGGAAAGCAAGAGGCGGCCGCGCCAAAGACCCAACCGAAGATTACAGATCGCGTCGGGCCGAGCAGCGAAAGTCCGGCTCCGGCCAAACCGGCTGCGGCGCCGGCCGCTGCGGTGGCGCAAAAGGTAGTGCTCTGCGATGAAGACCCGAGCAATCCGCAGGGTAAGTGCTATGTCGGCTCCGCGGTCTGGCACACGCAGACCGTTTCGCCCGGCACCGGGCTTGCCCCTGAGCTTGTCGTCCGTGCCGATGTCGAAGTGCCTGAACGCCATATGCGGATGACATGGTCGCTGCGGCGCAATACCGACAAGGCACTGCCCGCCAGTCACACCATCGAGATCATGTTCACGCTGCCGGCGGATTTTTCCGAAGGTGGCATCGCCAACGTTCCGGGTGTTTTGATGAAAACTGCCGAAAAGGCGCGCGGCGTGCCGCTCGCCGGGCTTTCGGTGAAGGTGACCAACGGCTACTTCCTGATCGGCCTCTCCGCCGTCGATATCGACGTGCAGCGCAACGTGCAGTTCCTGAAAGAGCGCGACTGGTTCGATATTCCGATCGTCTACAACAGCGGCAAGCGCGCCATCCTCGCCATGGAAAAAGGCCCTGCCGGCGTGCGCGCTTTCCAGGAAGCTTTCAAAGCCTGGGGCGAATAGCCGCCCAAATGCTCGAATGCCGCCGCTTGCGCGACGGCATTCGCCAGGTCGTCGTATCCCACGGAGGACGTCAGATACCCTTCAGATACTCGACCAGGTCCTTTTTGTCGGCTTCGCTGAGGTTCAGCTTGAAGTGCTCATTGTAGTGATTGACCACGTCCATCAGCGTCGCGAAGCGGCCGTCGTGATAGAAGCCGCGCTTTTCATGCGTCCACAAGCCTGCCAGCGGCTCCGTGCGGTACATGTGCGTCGGCGAGCGATCGGCCTGGAACGAGTCGATGCCGATTTCTTCCGGC
>DASUKT010000231.1:0-7664 GCA_036278575.1 Pseudolabrys sp.
CAAGCGCCTGCGCCGCTTTTGCTATTCGCTTTCGGCGCGTACCCGGCGCGCCGCATGATGTGGGGTTTGTCACGTTTGGAGTGAAAAACAGCGCGCTCGCGAAAAGTGTCGCTTGTCCGGGACAGCGATCCGTGGCAAAAGCGGTTCATGACAATTGCTCACAAGCCTTGCAGGCCGTTAACCGCGCCGGCGCTCTTCCGGCTGCTATCGGATAGCGCTCTGTCGCGGGCGGCGCTCGGCGCCTGTCCGATCCCGCTCGCCATCATCGATGCCAAGGCGAAGGCGCATCCGGTCACCTATGCCAACGCCGCTTTCCAAGCGCATTTCGGCTATGGGGAGGCGGAGCTCATCGGGCGCAGCCTTGCCGCGCTTGTCTTTCGCGGGGACGAATCGCTGGTGGCGAGGCTGCTTGCGGAATTTTCGAGCCGCTGGGAGGTTTCGGCATGGACCAAGGACGGCGAGCTTCGGCACGTCGAACTGGCGCTGCGCGGTGTGCGCGATGCCGAAGGCGAGATTTCGCACTGGGTGGCGGCGGCCTCGGACCGGGATGAGGTGGAGCGGCTGCGCGCCGAGGTGAAGTCGCTCAGGGAGCTTGCCGGCGCCTCGCTAGGCGTGCGGCTGGAACCGGGCAGCCAGCCAGCGCGCGGTGCGCAGCAGTCGCGCGGCGCAGCCCGCTCGCCCGACGAGCTGGACGCTGATCGGCATTCCGCCTTCGTCCTGCATCAGCGGTAGCGAAATGCGGGCAGCTGCCCGCGCCTTCTCATGACTTGCGCCTGGTGCGCGCGCGCGGCTTGCGGGCGAAATAATGTCCATAGGCCATCCGGCGGCCGACGTTGCTCTCGAGGTCCCACTTCACTGCACGCATGGCGAACTTCTTCTGCGACTCGACGAGTTCGTTGAGCAGCGCGTTGTCCTTGCGCCGGGCGATCGCGGCATCGTATGCCTTGAGCTGCGCGCGGAGAATCGAGTTCGGTGTCTTCAGGAAGCGCACCTTCTCCTTCGCTGCCAGTTCCTCGTAGTCGCGCGAGTAGCGATCGATGGCCTTCCAGGACATGTCGCTGGAGGCCGCTTCGACGGCATTGCCGATGATGCTGCGGATCTTGCGCGGCAGCGCCTCGAACTTCGTCTGGTTGAACAGGATCTCGAAAAGCTGTGCATTGCGGTGATAGCTCTGCACCATGCAGATCTTGGCGACCCTGGAGAGCCCCAGCGCCCGATCCGAAGTCGGATTGCGGAACTGCGCGGCGTCGAGCTGCCCGCTCGCCATGGCCTGGACGATATCCGCCGGCGCGACCGGCTGCACCGAAGCGCCAAAACTGCCGAAGATTTCGCCTGCCAGGCCGACGGCGCGGAGCTTCATGCTCTTGAAATCGTGCGTCCGCCTTACAGGCGCGTGGAACCAGCCCATCGGCTGGGTGGGCATGGGCCCGTACGGAAACGAAACGACATTGGCGCCGACCGCGCCATAGAGCTTGCCGAGCAGCTCGCGGCCGCCGCCGTATTTATGCCAGGCGAGCAGCATGTTGGCGTCCATGCCGAACGCCGGGCCGGCGCTCCACAGGGCGAACGCCTCCTGCTTCGCGTAATGATTGCCCAGCACCCCGTGGGCGCCGTCGAGCGTGCCCTTGCTGACTGCATCGAGCAGCCCCTCGGGCGGCACGACGGCCTCGGCGGGCAGGACCTCGATGTGAAGGTCGCCGCCGGTCATCTCGTTCACCTTCCTCGCCGCATCCTGCGCGAACTCATGGAAGATGTCCTGCTCGCGCCATGCGCTTTGCCAGCGCAGCGCGATGGTCCCCTGGGCCTTGGCGATCGCCGGAAACGCGAGGGCCGCCGATCCGCCGGCGACCCCGAGGGCGGATTTCAGGAAGCGTCGGCGTGGCGACCGGGCGGTTTGCCTGCTCATTTCCCAGCAGTGGCGGCGTGTATTGCTCGCCCGGCCTTGTGCGGCGCGTTCGGGTGCCAGCCGAGCAGTCCCAGCATGATGGCAAAACCGATCACATATGCAAGCGCAATGTGCCAGCCGTGCCGCAACCACAGGCCGACCGACTTTGCCTCCGGGTACATGTTCGAAAGCGCCACGCCCGCGCTCGAGCCGAACCAGATCATCGAGCCGCCGAAGCCCACCGCGTAAGCGAGATAGCCCCAATCGTAGCCGCCCTGATGCAGCGCCAGCGCGGTCAGCGGAATGTTGTCGAAGACCGACGAGACGAATCCCAGCCCCAGCGCGGTCTGCCACGAGGCGGCGGGCAGACGCTCGACCGGCATCATTGACGCCGCGGTGACGAGCGACAGCAAAAAGATCGTGCCCTTGAGCGTCTCGGGCATCACTTCCCAATCCGGCCGCCGCAGACGAGACGTTGCAAAGATGACGATCCAGATCGACATGCCAAGCAGCGGCAGGGAATCAAGCACCGCCGGATACTTGACGTTCATCGTGATGTTGACGACCAGCGCGACGATGAGAATGGCCGCGACGATGAAAACGCGGGCCCAATCGAACTTCAATCCCTTGCGCGGATTCCTCACGATCGGCGAAAAACGCTGCTGCTGGACAGATGCCGGCACCGCGAAGATCAGCATGGCGGTCGCCGCCGCAATATAGGCTTCGAAGACACTCAGCGGACTGACGCCGGCAATCCACATCATGGTTGTCGTCGTGTCGCCGACGACGCTGCCGGAACCGCCGGCGTTCGACGCAGCGACAATCGCCGCGAGATAACCGATGTGAACCTTGCCGCGAAAGACGTGACGGGCGACCGTGCCGCCGATCAATGCCGCCGCAATATTGTCGAGAAAACTGGAAATGACGAACACCATCACAAGCAGCATCACGCCGCCGCGCCAGTCGTCCGGCAGCAGGGCCGGCATCTCATCAGGAATTCCAGTCTTCTCGAAGTGACGCGACAAAAGTGCAAATCCCATCAGCAACAGAAACAGGTTCGCGAGCGTCACCCATTCGTGTTCCATGTGGCCGACGAAACCAGGAAATCCGCCTCCCGCTTTGAAGCCGGTAAAGACAAGCTTGTAGAGCGTGATGACGATCAGTCCGGTAACCGCGACGGGAAGCGTGTGCCGGTGAAACAGCGCGACGCCGAGCAGCGTCAACGCAAAAAGAATGAAATCGACGGGTATCCCCAGGATCATAATGGGCTGGATCACGGCATCCTCAACGATACGGCGGGCGCCAATGCAAGAAGCTTTGCAGGCCGATGCTTTCTTAGCATCGCATGGCGACGATCAGGAAGAGTGCGTGGCCGGGGCGGCCTTGTGTCCAGTCGCGTCCGGAACCACGGACGCGACGCAGCGTTGAGCCACAGCGGGCGGCGGGCTCATTCCAGTCCGGAGGCGCTCGTGACAGTCCCCGATAAACAAGCTTCAAACTCCCAAGCGGCCCTTTCCCGCGCCCAGCCGATTTCGCGCCGGGCCTTGTTTCCGGCGGCGATCGGCGCTGTCGCGGCGCTGAGCGTTGCCTTGTCGCTCAGCGACAGCGAAGTCGCCGATGCCCAGTCGAAAGTCGATAAGAAAACGGCAAAATACCAGGACCATCCCAAC
Organism: Pseudolabrys sp.; assembly: GCA_036278575.1. Lineage (GTDB taxonomy): Bacteria > Pseudomonadota > Alphaproteobacteria > Rhizobiales > Xanthobacteraceae > Pseudolabrys. Next base: position 3,556 of record DASUKT010000231.1, read on the forward strand.
AAGGACCAGCATTGCGCCGTCTGCCGCTTCTTCCGTCCGCCGAAATCGTGCCAACTGGTGCAGGGCGATATCAGCCCAAACGGTTGGTGCAGCTTCTTTGCAAAGAAGGCATAGGCCGGCGGCTGACGGCGAGAAGGTTCGCGCGGAAAGACATCAACGCCTCACGCCGGCGAACTTGACCACCTTACCCGCGGCGGGTTTCGGCGGCGCGTCGGTTGGCTCCTTGCCTGCGTTCGGCACATAAAGCCCGCGGTGCTGGTTGTGGGGCTTGAACGCATCGGTGAGACCGACAACGGTTTCTGCCGCGCCAAGCACGAGATAGCCCGTCGGCTCGATTACACGCGCAAGGCGCGTGAGCACATCGGCCTTGGTCGCCTGATCGAAATAGATCAGCACGTTACGGCAGAACACCACGTCGAAAAAGCCGAGGTGCGCGAAGTCGTGCAGCAAGTTGAGATGGCGAAAGGTCACCATCTGCCGCAATTCCGGTTTGATCTGCCACTGCTCGCCGGCCTGCGTGAACGATTTGACCAGCTGCTGAATGGGCAACCCGCGCTGCACCTCAAACTGGCTGTAAATACCGGATTTCGCCTTCTCCAGAATTTCGCCGGAAAGTTCGGTGGCAAGAATATCGACGCGCCAGCCCGGCATCTTGTCGGCGAGCTCGCGCAGGATCATCGCAAGTGAATAGGGTTCCTGCCCGGCTGCGGCGGCCGTGCACCAGATACGAATCCGGTGGCGGCGATGATGGTGCTCTATAAGATCGGGCACGATCACGTCGCGGAAGTAATCGAATGGAATCTTGTCGCGAAAAAAGAACGACTCGTTCGTGGTCATCGCCTCAACGACTGCAGTGACGAGCGGCTCGGTGTTTCTGTCGCGAAGTTTGGCCACGAGCTCGCCGAGGTTGGCGATGTTATGTCGGCGCGCGACCGGCAGCAGCCGGCTCTCCGCCAGATATTGTTTGTCGGCAGACAACACCAGACCGGAGCGCTCCTTCAGCAGGGCGCGCAAATAGTCGAAATCCTGTGGGGTCACGCTCGCTCCCCGGAGAAAATCCGCGTCATTTTCGGGGCGAGTTCGTTCAGCGGCAGCACCGCAGAACACATGCCTGCGTTAGCGACCTGGCCCGGCATGCCCCAAATCACGCTGGTTGCCTCGTCCTGGGCAACCACAGCGCCACCGGCGGCGACGATCTCCTTTGCGCCACGCAGTCCGTCCGAACCCATACCCGTCAGCACCATTCCCATGACCGAGTTACCCCACACGGTTGCTGCCGAAGAAAACATCGGGTCGACTGACGGCTTGCAAAAATTGACCAGCGGTCCATCGTCCAGCTCAATGACGGTCGCATTATTGCGGCGCGCGACTTTCATGTGCTTTCCGCCAGGCGCGATGTAGATGTTGCCGGCGCTGATTTCCTCGCCATCGCGAGCTTCGTGCGCCGGGTGTTTGGAAAGCCGCGCCAGGTGCTCGGCCAAAATGGTGGTGAAGGTCGGCGGCATGTGCTGCGTAATCAGCACCGGTGCGCGATCGAGAACACGGCCGAGCTGCGGAACGACCGCATTGAGGGCTTGCGGCCCGCCGGTCGATGAACCGATCAGCAGGACGCGTGGCGAGACGCTTGCAAACGGCCGCAGCGCCGGTCCGAGCGCCGCAGCCGAAACCGGGCGTGCGGCGCCTTGCGTGGACGCGGGGCGGACGGCTGTGCTTGCCCTGAATGCGCGCGGCTGCGCAGCCGATGTCCCGAGGCGAATCGCACGGAGGCCAAGCGCGCGAACTTTTTCGACAAGCTCGCGGCGGAATGCCGGCGAGCCGGTCACTTCCTGGTGCGTAGTCGGCTTCGGAATGTAATCGGTGGCGCCGAGGGAAAGCGACTTCAGGCTGATCTCGGCATTTCGGCGCGTAAGCGTCGAGGCCATAATGACGGTGAGATCGGGCTTTTTGGCCAGAAGCATCGGCAGCGCGGTCAAGCCGTCGAGTTCCGGCATTTCAATGTCGAGCAATACGATATCGGGATCGACGCGCTCGATTTGACCGACGGCTTCGCGGCCCGTGCGCAGCGAGGCGACGACTTCCAGATCAGGCTCGGCTTCGATCCAGCGCGCGAACAGCCCGCGGATGACGACGGCATCATCCACAATCATCACGCGTACTTTGCGTGTAGCGGCAGCGGCAGGCGATCCTGAGGCAACGGCAACGTTCATCGGGCAACTCTGTTACAAGGAAGGGACATCAATCCGGAGCGGTTCCGGTCAGATCAATCCGACTTCCTGAAACTTCGCCTCGACGATTTCCTTGTCGAACGGCTTCATGATGTATTCGTTCGCACCGGCGTGCAGCGCGCGCGCGATGTGCGCGACGTCGTTTTCTGTCGTGCAGAATACGACCTTCGGACCGTCGCCGCCGGGCAGCCGCCGGAGCGAGCGCAGGAATTCATAGCCGTCCATCTTCGGCATGTTCCAGTCGAGCAGAATGGCTTCGGGCAACTGGCGCCGGCACGCATCGAGCGCCTGCTCGCCGTCTTCCGCCTCGACAATTTCGAATTCCAGCCCTTCGAGAATTCTCCGCGCCACCTTGCGGATGACGCTGGAGTCGTCAACAACCAAACATGTTTTCATAACCTTGCCTCATTTTGCTCACGCATGGATTTGTTTCACTTCGCCTGCTTTGGTTCGGATTGCAGCTCTACGCTGCCATCGAGGGCTGACCCAGATCGAGAATCCTGTCGACATCGAGCACGACAAGGAGTTGCCCATCGAGGCGGTGGATGCCGACGCACACGCGCGCCAGCCGCGGATCGAGATTGATCGGACTGATTTCGCGCGCGCGATCGTCGAGCTTGAGCACCTCGCCGACGCTGTCGATGAGAAGCCCATAGGATTCGCCGCGCGACTCCACGCCTATGGCCATGACCTGCCCGTCTTGCGCTTGACCTTCCAGGCCGAGCCGGCGGCGCATATCGATCAGCGTTACGATGCGCCCGCGCAGGTTAAGCACGCCCGCGATCTCGGGCTGCGACAACGGCACGCGCGTGAGGCGATCGGGCACAAAAACGTCCTGTACGCTCAGAATCGGCAGGCCGAACATCTGCCCGCCGATCATGGCGGTGATGTATTCGCTGAGATGTTCGTCGTTCGTCATAGTCGTTATGCCTACGCTGCCTGCCCAACGTCGGCTTGTTCTTTCAATGCCGCGATCAGTCCCTGGCGGTCGAATTTCGCAACGTAATCCTGGAATCCAACCTGCCGTCCGCGATCCAGCGCTTCCGGCGACACAATCGAGGAAAGCGCAATGATCGGCACATCCTTGAGCGACTGGTCGCTTCCCATCGCTTCGGCGAGCTGGAAGCCGTCCATGTCGGGCATGTCGATGTCGGTGATGACGACGTCAAAGCGCCGGCCGGTGCGCAGCAAGCCCAGCGCTTCAGCTGCGCTTGCAACCGGCGTAACGGCATAGCCGGCGGCCTGCAGGACAGGCGTGAGCATGTCGCGGAAGAAAGGCGAGTCGTCGATCAGCATGACCGACTTTGTCTTGCTCGTGTCCGGCCGGTCCTTGCGGCGAAACCAGTCCTCGAACGCAGCCGGGAGGAAATGGCCGACGTCGATAATTTCGGTAGCTTGTCCCTTGATGATCGCCGAGCCGAGAACGCCCGAGTTTTCGCTTGCCACCTGAATATCGAGGCGCTCTTCGACGATATCGACGATTTCGTCGACAACGAGCGCCATCGAGCGGCCTCCGTCGGAAAATACCAATAGCGGCTGCGTGCCCTCACCTTTGACGCGCACGTCGTCGCTCATGCGGATAAGCGGCATGAGATGGTCGCGGTACTGCACCATATGGCGTCCGTTCGACAGCTCGATTTTATGGGCGTCGATTTCTTCCAGCCGCGTAATCAAGCCAAGAGGTACGGCCTTTGCGTGCGACGAACCGGCACGGAATACAAGAAGCGAGGTTTTGCGATCGTTCGCGAGGCCTTGCTTGTCGTCGATCTCGGCCTCGCTCGCGGCTGCTACCTGCGAGCTCACCGTGCTGCCGATCGACTGCGCGATTCCGTTCGGATCGACAATCATGATCACCGATCCATCGCCCAGGATGGTATTGCCGGA
>DASUKT010000232.1:0-5219 GCA_036278575.1 Pseudolabrys sp.
CTGTGCCGACTCCGTCGTCATAAAAGACAAGTTGCACAGGATCGTTCTGTGATGGCGGCGACTCGATATCGATCGCCTGATAAAGCCGCCAGACGTTCGTCTTGAAAGGACTCGCAGCGCTGTTGCCAGTGCCGTCGGACAGCAGGACGATGTTTTTCGCCATGAGATGCCCCCACGAAAGCAATCCACTCCAAGCCGAGCGTTATCGTTACAAATGCAACCTGCTATGGAAATATGTCACCTTGCACATCGTTATTCCATGCCGCGAAGAAAAACGGCCGCGGTCACCCGCGGCCGTCTTCGCTGCGCGGCTAATTTTTTAATGGTGCCAGTGGTGGAAGCCATGATGAAAATGATGGAATCCACGATGCCAGCCGCCAAATCCAAACCCGAAACCGAACAGCGGCGGCGCGTAGGCATAGTCGTAGCCATACACCGGCGGCCCATAGAGCGGCGGCTCGACATAAACCGGCGCGCCGGCATAAGCCGCGCCGCGACCGCCGAGATAATTTCGGCTCGCATAGCCTTCGGCCGAGCCATAGGCGACGCGGCACCATGAGCCGGTGCAGCCAACCACATCGACGCGCGCGCCGGCCGGCATGACAGCGACGACGCCATAACCCGTGCCTGGGCCGCTGCGCAGATTGAGATCGGATTCGACCACGGCCGCATTGGCGGCGCCGGCGCCTGCCAGCAATAACGTTCCGGCCAACATTACGGATTTGAAAGACATGGTGCTTTTCCTCTCAAAAATTGCCCCATTTGATGAACGGATAAGCCGCCGGTTCCCGCCGCGACCCATTGTCACTTGCCGGTGAGCGTGGCTTATCTGCCCGTGCACGAACGACTCAGCGCCGCATGCCTCCATCCGCTTCACCGACCATCCTTATCTTCGATTCAGGTTTGGGTGGCGTCACCGTCTATCGCGAGATCACACGGGCGCGGCCCGATGCTCGTCTCGTCTATGTAGCTGACGACGCCGCCTTTCCGTATGGCGCCTTGCCCGAAGACAAACTGGTCGCACGCGTGCTCAAGGTCGTCGGCGACGCCATCGAACGCTGCCGGCCCGATCTCGTCGTCATCGCGTGCAACACGGCATCGACGTTGGCGCTCGGCGATCTGCGCGCACGCTTCAGCGTGCCTTTTGTCGGCACCGTGCCGGCGATCAAGCCGGCCTGCGCCCAATCGCAATCGAAGCATGTGGCCGTACTTGGAACGCAGGCGACCGTCGGCCGCGAATACACAAAGGCCTTGATCCGTGAATTTGCCGCGGGCTGCAAAGTCACGCTGGTCGGCTCGGCCCAGCTCGCCACCCTGGCGGAGGCCGAACTCAACGGCCGCCCCGCAAGCGACAAGGATATCGCAAACGAAATAACGCCCTGCTTCGTGGTCGAAGACGGTCGCCGCGTCGACACGGTTGTGCTTGCCTGTACGCATTATCCGCTGCTGCTCGCGCGCCTTTGGGCGAATGCGCCGTGGCCTGTGGATTGGGTTGACCCGGCGCCGGCTATCGCACGCCGGGTGGTCGATCTGGCCGGGCCCAACCAGCCGGGACACGCGGCCGCGCGGGCGCAAATGCTATTCACTTCGGGTCGCCAGCCGTCGATCGCACTGGCGACGGCCCTGAAAACCTATGGTTTTCACTTCGTCTGAACGAAGAGCGCCATCGATTTGACAGTGCGGCAATATTCCTCCTAAAAAGCCGCCGCCGTGCGGGGGTCAGCGCCCCCGCTCTGCATTTCGCGACCCGCGGCATAGGCCTTGCGCTTTCGAGGCTCTGCCTGTCGGTCCCGGAGAATCCGGGGCAAAGGAGGGCGCGGTTCCTCAACCTACCGTGCAACTTGAAGAGGACGCGATGACCAAGCGCCACGAAGCCAAATACAAGCTCGACCGCCGTATGGGCGAAAACGTCTGGGGCCGCCCGAAGAGCCCGGTCAACCGCCGCGAATATGGCCCCGGCCAGCACGGCCAACGCCGTAAGGGCAAGCTCTCCGACTACGGCGTCCAGCTCAAGGCCAAGCAAAAGCTGCGCGGCTACTACGGCAACATTTCCGAGAAGCAGTTCCGCGGCATTTATCAGGAAGCGCGCCGCCTCAAGGGTGACACCGGCGCGCACATGGTCGGCCTGCTCGAACGCCGGCTCGATGCGGTCGTCTTTCGCGCCAAGTTCGTGCCGACAGTCTTTGCCGCGCGGCAGTTCATCAGCCATGGCCATATCAAGGTGAACGGCCGGCGCGTGAATATTCCGAGCTATCGCCTCAAAGTCGGCGATGTGATCGAGGTGAAGGAGAAGTCGCGCGAGCTGGCGATTGTCATCGAATCGCAGGCGCTCGCAGAGCGCGACGTCCCGGACTACATCGATGTCGATGGCGGCAAACTAACCGCCAAGCTCACGCGGGTCCCGCTGATCGGTGACGTTCCATATGCAGTGATGATGGAGCCGCACCTCGTCGTCGAATATTACTCGCGCTGATGGCAGCGGTCGTCCGAGCTCCGGTAAAAGCCCCGCCTTCCCGGCGGGGTTTTGTTTTTCGACGTGCGATTTCCATCGGAACGCGCCCCTTCGCACGAAATTCTCCTTTGAAAACAATACCTAATGTAGTGGGTCCGTTGCCATTCTGGCCTAGATTTAGTAATCTGATTCGGCTCAGGATCGATTTCACGGAGATTCGCTCATGAATGGAATCCAGATGGCAAAGCAGTGGGTGGGTGCGTTGACCGAGCTGGCGTTGATGCTGCTTGCACTCGCTATCGTGCTGGCGCTCCTCATTGGCTCGAACCTTCCGTTCTTTGGCGCTGTAACCGCGAACATCATGTCGTGGGTAAAAGATCTGGGGTCGAACGGCCTTGTCGGCCTGATCTCACTCGGCATCATCGTCTGGCTGTTTTCGAAAAGATCGATGGCGTAAGCCGCATTGCGTGCGCCGCATCGTCGATGCGCGGCGCAAAAATTTGGGTGGGGACGAGCGTCCCCACCCATTCGCTCTTTGAAGCCACAGCGCCATCATAGGTGAGCCATGATGGACATTCTGGACAAGACGCGGCGCTATCTCTGGACGTTCGTCGAGCTCGGCTTCGTCAGCGTGCTCGCGATCATGCTGATCTACCTGATCCTCGGGCAAAGCTCGGGCACATTTGTGCTGTCGGTCGCGGACAACGTGATGAAGTTCGCCAACGACGTGCCGACGCCAAGCCTGATCGGGCTCGCACTGATCCTGGCGATCATCTACCTGATTATGAACCGCTTGAAATAAAGCGCTTCGTGCTCACGACATTTAGCTTTCTGCGCCTGCGCGCAGCGTGATGCCTTTTTCCTTCAAGGTCTGCTGCAGCTCGCCGGCCTGGAACATCTCACGGATGATGTCGCAACCTCCGACGAACTCGCCCTTGACGTAAAGCTGCGGGATGGTGGGCCAGTTGGAATAGGCCTTGATGCCTTGCCGCAGGTCGTCGTTCTCAAGCACGTTGAGGCCCTTATAGGCGACGCCCAGGTGATCGAGAATCTGCACGACCTGGCCGGAAAACCCGCACATCGGGAATTGCGGCGTCCCCTTCATGAACAGAACGACGTCGTTATTCTTCACTTCGTTGTCAATGAATTGCTCAATGGCCATGATTTCAGTCCTGTCTGGTCGCCACTCGGGCGAGTCGGCCCGTCTTTGCCGATATATGTAGCGCAATTGCCATCGTCACCCCAAGGGGTGGGCTTTGCTGCCGATTTAGGGGCCAAGGGTATGCGCACGGGCGGACAAGGCCGCTCGCGGTGGCCATATGGCCAATGATCAATTCTCCGGCGCTGCCGTTTGCAGCGCAAGCGCGTGCAGCACGCCGCCCATTTGGCCCTTCAGCGCTTCGTAGACGAGCTGGTGCTGCTGCACCCGCGATTTGCCTTTGAAAGCCGCGGACACGACCGTCGCGGCGTAGTGATCGCCGTCACCGGCGAGATCGCGAATGGTCACAGTCGCGTCCGGAAGCCGCGCCTTGATCAGCCGTTCGATCTCGCTCGCATTCATCGCCATCAGCGGAACTCTTCGGCAGACATTATTCGGGGGCGAATCTTTCGGTCATGAGAACAGTTTGGTCCGAATTCTTGACGAATGACAATATCGCCAAGAGGCGCAGTTATGGCTCGCCCGCCATATAAGCGGGCAACCAGCCCTCAAACCGCTCATGGAGAGCGTTGATCGGAAGCACACGCTCGCCGGGAATCGTCAGCGCGTCGCCGCCCGTCGTCCCAATTTTGCGCGCCGGAATTGACACGGTGTTCGCGCGGGCGAGGACCGCATCGGCCTGCGCGGCCGGCACCGTCAGCAGATAGCGCGCCTGGTCCTCACCAAACCAATGGGCATGCGCCGGAATATCCGTCGGCGCTGCGTCAAGCGTCGCTCCAATGCCGGAAGCCATTGCCATCTCCGTCAGGGCGATGAGCAGACCGCCGTCGGAAATATCGTGCGCGGCCGTCGCGGTGCCTGCGAGAATGAGCGCGCGGATGAAGTCGCCGTTCTCGCGCTCCTCGATCAAATCGACGGGTGGCGGCGCGCCCTCCTCGCGCCCGCAAATCTCGTGCAGATACATCGACTGGCCGAGCCAGCCGACCGTTTCGCCGATCAGGAGGATCGCCTCGCCTTCGCGCTTGAAGGCAAGCGTCGCGGATTTTTTGAAGTCGGCGATGACACCGACGCCGCCGATTGACGGCGTGGGCAAAATCGCACGGCCATTGGTCTCGTTGTAAAGCGACACATTGCCCGACACGACCGGAAAATCGAGCGCCTTGCAGGCTGCGGCGATGCCGCGGATGCAGCCGACGAACTGCCCCATGATCTCGGGCCGCTGCGGGTTGCCGAAATTCATGCAGTCGGTGGTGGCGAGGGGCTTGGCGCCGACGGCGGTGAGGTTGCGCCAGGCCTCCGCGATCGCCTGACGACCGCCCTCGACCGGATCGGCGAAGCAATAGCGCGGCGTGCAGTCGGTGGTGATGGCCAGTGCTTTTTTGCCTCCATGCACGCGCACGATGGCGGCATCGCCGCCGGGCCGCGCCACCGTATCGCCCATCACCATGTGGTCATACTGCTCCCAGATCCAGCGCTTGCTGGCGAGGTCGGGGCTGCTCACGAGAGTGAGCAGGCTGGTTTTCAGGTGATCGGGTAATCTGGTAATCGGGTTTTTATTTACCTGATCCCCCGATTCCCCGATTCCCTGATTACCCTTTACGATCGTCC
>DASUKT010000233.1:0-6701 GCA_036278575.1 Pseudolabrys sp.
GATGCCGCGCTGATGAAGAAGCTCTACACCATCAATGCGCGCGATGCGCGGACGCAGCGGATGGTCAACCGGCTGTGGACGCGGATCAAAACCGGACGCTGAACTGCCGTGCCTTAATCCCGCCAGCGGCGGTGCTGCCACAGCCATTGTTCAGGATGCTCGCGAACCCAGCCCTCGATGGTCGACATTACGATCTGGGTTGTACCCGCAACATCAACTTTTCCTGCAGCATCGCGGGCCGGCGTAATTGCATCCGTCAGTTCAGCACGGAAACGATTGCCCGGCAGGCGAATGATACGCGTGCCGTGGATCGGGCAATCGAAGTGCCGGGCGAGCCGCGCAAGCAGCGGATTGGCGGTCGTTCGCCGGCCGAAGAAAGTGACCTCGACGCCGCGTCCATAATATTGATCGACCAACATGCCGACATGGGCGCCGCGCTGGAGCGCCTCCGCGATTTTCACCGGCGCATCGAGGCTGGTCGCAATCAGCGTGCCCATGATCGGGCTGCGCGTATCGGTCACCCAGCGGCTGAGCGAAGCGATATTGGGCCGGCGATAAAGCACGGCGCTGTCGAGGCCATAGGTTGCTGCGCAGACGGCGGGCAGTTCCCAGTTGGCGAGATGGGCCGCGAAAATAAGGGCCGGCTTGCCGTCATTCAGAAGCGTCCTGAAGCGATCGATGTCGCCGGGCGCAAGCTGAATGCGTCCGTCCGGTTTTGGCGCGATCGGGTCATAATCCCAGATGCGGTCGAGGCCGGCGAATTCGGCGCCGATACGCCCGAGGTTGTCCCACGTGCCGCGCAGGATTTTTTCGATTTCCGCGGATGACTTCTCAGGAAAGGCGGCGGCAAGGTTGGAGCGCGCGATGTGGTGCTCCGGCAGAAGCGGGCCGACGATCCGCATGAACGAGGCGGCGACGTTCGCCATCACGTCGGAATCGATCAGCCGCATGACCTTGAGCAGCCCGATCACCGCCGGTCCGATGACGGCGTTTCCGGCGCGTTTGCCGCCGCGGCGCAGGTGCCGGAGCATCCGCCTTATCGTATCCTCCATCGATCGAAGCCGAATTCAGAAATGAACGATCACTTTGCCGAAGACTTGCCGGCTTTCAAGCCGTGCCAGTCCGCGCTCGAAATCGGTGAGCGCCACTTCGGTGTCGATCACCGGCGTTATTCCGTCCGCCATTTTATGGAGGCTGTCGCGGATATTCCGCATCGAGGCGCCGAACGAGCCGAAGATTTTGTACTGCTGCTGGAAGAGTTGCATCAGGTTGATCGTGACGGTCGGCCCCGCGGTCGAGCCGCAGGTGACGAGGCGGCCGCCGCGCTTGAGGCAGAACAGCGACGCATTGAAGCCTTCGCCGCCGACATGCTCGAAGACGACGTCGACGCCTTTTTTCTTGGTCAGCTTGCGGACCGCGCCTTCGAAGCGTTCGGTCTTGTAATTGATGACATGATCGGCGCCGAGCGCCTTGGCTTTTTCCGCCTTTGCGTCATCGCCGACCGTGGTGATGACGGTGCAGCCGAGCGCCTTCGCCATCTTGATCGCTGCGCTGCCGATGCCGGAGCCGGCGGCATGCACGAGAATGGTCTCGCCGGGCTTAAGCTTCGCGTTGTCGAACAGCATGTGCTCGACGGTCGCAAAGCCGATCGGCGCGCACGCCGCATTACGCAGGCTCACGTCATCGGGTACCGGTACGACCAGCCGCGCCGGCATATTGATGAGGTCACGGGCGAACCCGTCGACGTGAAAGCCCATGATGCCGCCGACGTTTTCGCAAAGATTGTCGCGTCCTTCCCGGCAGGCGGCGCAGGTGCCGCAGGTAAGACCGCCGTACATCACCACGCAGTCGCCGATCTTCAGTCTCGTCACGCCGGGGCCGACCGCGGCAATCTCGCCGGAGGCTTCGGCGCCAACCACAAGCGGCAGCTTGCGTTTGACGAAGGCCATGCCGCGATAGCCCCAAACATCGAGGTGATTGAGCGCAACGGCTTTGACCTGAATACGGACCTCACCGTCGCCGGGCGGCGGCGGCTCGGGCGCGTCGGCCAGTTCGAGCTTGCGGTCGCCTATAAGAGTGAGTGCACGCATAGGAGAGGGAGGGCGTGACGCGTTACGCTGGCTCAAGGCCGATGACCAGCGAAACGTTCTGGCCGCCGAACCCGAACGAGTTGGAAATCGCGTGCCGCATGCGGGCGTCGCGCGCCTGGTTCGGAACCACGTCCAGCGGAATCGCCGGGTCCGGGATATCGTAATTGATGGTCGGTGGAATGCGCTGATGCGCAAGCGTCAGCAGCGTGAACACCGCCTCGATCGCGCCGGCTGCCGAGAGCGTGTGCCCGATCATCGATTTGTTCGAGGAGATCGGGACATCCTTGATGCGCTCGCCGAAAACCGTGGAGACGCCGAGGTGCTCCATCTTGTCGTTTTCCGGCGTGCCGGTGCCGTGCGCGTTGATGTAGTCGACCTCGTCAGGCTCGATGTCTGCGTCTTTCAAGGCATTCGCAATGCAGCCGATGATCGGCTTTCCGTTGGGGCTTGAGCGGGTGCGATGAAACGAATCTGCCATTTCGCCGCAGCCTTCAAGCACGCCGAGGATCTTGGCGCCACGCGCCTTGGCTTTATCGTAATTCTCCAGAACGAGCGCGCCGGCGCCTTCCGCCATCACGAAGCCGTCACGATTTTTGGCAAACGGCCTGGCCGCGCCTTGCGGCGAATCGTTGTGCGTCGAAAGCGCGGATAGAAGCGAAAAGCGGATCAGCGATTCCGGGTTGACCGATCCGTCGGCGCCAATGCAAAGCGCGGCATCGGTCTCGCCGCGGCGAATGGCCTCGATGCCGAGTTGAATGGCGCTTGCGCCGGACGCGCAAGCCGTCGAAAGCGAAATCGGCGATCCTTTGGTGCCGAATTTCTCCGCCAGATGATCGGCGACCGACCCGAACAGAAAGCGCCGATGGTAATCGGGAAATCGGTTGCTCACGCGCAGCATATCCGCGTAGCTGACATTGTCGTTTGCGCCGGACGCCTTGGCGAGCTCGATGCGCTGCGGCCACTCCATTTCGATCGGCGGGACGGCAAGAAACAAAGGACCGGGAAAATCGCCGCGCGCGCCAAGGCCGGATTCTGCCACGGCTTCGGTCGCCGCGAGGTCCGCGACGTGCTGCGACAACGCTGCGGATGACGGCTGCGGTGGCACGAAATCGACGATGCCCGCAATACGTGTTTTCAATCCGTCGGTTGGAAAGCGAGTGATGGCGCGGATACCGGAGTCGCCGGCCGTGAGCTTTGCCCAGTTTTCAACTTTGCCGGCGCCGAGCGAGGTCACCACGCCCAAGCCCGTCACAGCGACAACCGGCCGTCCCGCTTTGTCTTGAGTCACCATCACTATTCCTCCTCAGCCGGCGCGCTCGACGAGCGCCAAGCCTTCGCCCCGCCAGTGCCCGACGCCGGTGACGAGGACCTGACGCAGTTCGCCATTCATCTGATTTTCCACGCCGGACGTGTCACAGGGCGGAAACAGCTTAGCATGCGTAAGGGCGATCGCGGCGAGCGCCACATTCATCGGAAATTGCGGTTCAAGGCCGTGCCCGAGATGCGAACCCGTGGCCCGAACGGGTGCGTCGGAGAGGGCGCTCAAGAAGGCACGTTCTTCATCGGTCGCCGGCTGGGCGCCCGTCGCACCCGAAAAAACGGCGATTTGGCCAGGCGCAAGTTTGTCGCTGACCTTTTGCAGAAGACCATTCAGCACACTTGTAACCGTACCGGGTTTACGGCTGGCGCGGTCCGAAACGACGGCGGTCAAGCGTGCAAATGGCTTGGCGCCGCGCGCCTGCGCGTGCTCCCGCGCTTCCAGGACAAGAAACGCGCCGAGCGAGCCGAGCGCGAAGCCGCCGTTTTCGGCGCGGTCCCAAATGGGCGCGTAGCGCTCTTTCAAGGCGAGACCGGCGAATTCGTAGAGCATCAAAAGATCTTGCCGCTCGCCGTTGTGCGCGCCGCCGACGAGCGCGATGCCGCTTTGGCCGGCCTCGATGCGTGAGAGCGCAATACGTACCGCATCGATGCCCGCAGCTTCCTCTCCCATGAAGGTACGGGACGAACCGGTGACGCCGTGGACGATGGAAATATTGCCGGCGAGCAGATTCGAGAGTTGCGCAAGAAAGAGAGTAGGGCGCAGGTCGCTCATCAGACGCTCGTTAAGAAACGCAGCCGGGTTTTCGGCGTGCGGAAGTCCACGAAGGATGGTGCTGTCGACACCGAGGTCGCGCTCGCCACCGCCGGCCGCCACAATCATATCCATGCGCGAAAGGATGTCGGTATTGCCCTTGATGCCGGCTGAATCGAGCGCGAGGCCCGCGGCAAAGGTACCGATCCGCTGCCAGGCTTCCATCTGCCGCTGATCGCCCTTTTTTGGAATCTGGCTGTCGAAATTGAGCGGCGCGAGCGGATGGACCACATAGGGCGCGAACGTCGTGGTATCGGCCGTAGGCTGGGCCTGCGTCAGCTTCTGCCAATGCGCGTCGGCCCCTTCGCCGAGGCTCGAAACGATTCCTATTCCGGTAATCCAGGCTTCCCGCGCGGCCTCAGCCATCGGTCAAAGCCTCGGTCGAAAGCCCGATCTGCACCGCAGTCGCGCACATTTGCTGATGCATCTCCGCGTTCGGAAAATCCACGACGCGGAACGTCAGACCCGCGTCGCAAATCAACTTGTTGTCGGCCTTAATCTTCGCGCTGGCGACGGCAAATCCGGATCCTTCATGATCAAGACGCGCCGAGATGGTCAGTACCTGTCCGGGCGTCACAAAGGTACGGAATTTGGCTTCTCTGACCGATGCCAGAAATGCCATGCGGGTGAAACCCATCGTCGCGAGCAGCAACCAGCCGCAGGTCTGCGCCATCGTCTCGATCAGCAGCACGCCCGGCATCAACGGGCGGCCGGGAAAGTGACCTTCAAAGATCGTGCTTTGAGTGGGAACGGTCGCTTCGCTGCGGATCGTCCGGTCGGCAAGATTGAGGTCCAGGACCCGGTCGATCAGCTGGAAATACTCAAGACGCATGTGCTGTTGCTGGGCTAGGCCCCCTTGGCGGCGACCAGTTCGTCGATACGGGCGCTCAGGTTCTTGAGCACGAAGTATTGCTCTGTCGTGGCCTTGCCGTCATTAACTTCTTGCGTCCACTGCTCGAGCGGCAGCTTGATGCCGAAGGCCTTGTCGATCGCAAAGGCGATATCCAGAAAGTCGAGGCTGTCGATCCCCAGATCGTCGATGGCGTGGCTTTCCGGTTTGATCGTTTCGCGCGGAATATCGCAGGTCTCCGCGATGATGTTGGCGATCGTATCGAAGGTCGAAGACATCGGTAACTCTCTGATTTATATGGAAGTATGGCGACCCCGCGGGTTTCCCGCGGCCTGCGCGTGCGGCCACCTGATTCAAGCCTCCCACCGGCGTGAGATCGCGCCCGTATACCGAAGCGGGGGCACAAGTTCAATGCCGCCGGGCGCTTATGGAGGGACAGGCCGATTGATTTGGATGCTGCCGGTTCACCAGCGACTGTGCTGGACCTCGACCGGCGTGCAGCCGCGCCGGCCGGACAATACGCAGTCCTGGTTCTTGCGCATGTCGGCCATCGTCTCGGCGATCCAAAGACCGGCACCGATCAGTGCAGCCACGAACACCAGCGCGACCACATTGACGATCATGCGCTCCCGATAATCGTCATGCTGGTTGCCTTCCTCATAGGTCTTGAGGTCGGGAACCGGCGAGGACGCAGAGTGACCGTCCTTCCGGTCTTTTCGCAGCCGGAAATCGAGAATCCGGGCTTGGCCTTCATCTTGAGACGACCGATCATTCATGGGATTTAGTCTAGGCCACCGACTCATTAAAGCGCATCCAAATTCGTGCTGAGGCGAGTTTGACGGAGGCGAGGTAGTTGTCGTCGCGTTTGTCGTAGCGGGTTGCGACGGCACGGAAATGCTTGAGTTTGTTGAAGAACCGTTCGACCAGATTGCGCTGGCGATAGAGCCGCTTGTTGAAGGGCGGCAGTTTCACTCTGTTGGGCATGAGTCTGACATTGGCGCGTGCGCCGCGTGCGGTGAGGTCTTGGCGCAGGGCGTCCGAGTCGTAAGCACGGTCTGCCAGCAGGACGTCGCCGCGGCCGAGTGTAGCGAGCATGTCCTGGGCGCTGCGTCCGTCATGGGCCTGGCCTTCGGTGAGCTTGAGAAGGATTGGCAACCCACAGGCATCGACAAGAGCGTGGATTTTGGTCGTCAGTCCACCCCGCGAGCGGCCCATGCAACGGGATCGCGTCTCTTTTTTTGCCGTTGGCGGCGTGCTGATGCACCCGGATGGACGAAGAATCGATCATCTGGACGTCGCCGTCATAAGCCTTTGAAACCGCCGCCAGAAGCCGATCCCAAACACCTGCCTTGCGCCACCGGTTGAAGCGGTTCACGCAGGTCGTGTGCGGCCCGTAGCGCTCCGGGATATCCGCCCATGGCGCTCCGGTACGCAGCCGCCAAAATATCCCGTTCAATACCCGCCGGTCGTCGACCCGCTTCACCCCGCGCACCTTGTCCGGCAGTAGCGGCGCAATCACCGACCATTCGAAGTCCGTCAAATCAAAGCGAGCCATCCAAACCTCCAGAGTTGGAAGGTTGAATCACGGTTCGCCAAAATTGGGAATCCCCTTTATGGGTATGTGACCTAG
>DASUKT010000234.1:0-5460 GCA_036278575.1 Pseudolabrys sp.
CGATCAGCGCCGGTATTCAGGGAGGATCACTTTCATGAAACGAAATCTGTTCATCGCGGTTGCGGGCGCGGCCATGCTGGCCGCAGTTTCCGCGCGAGCGGCCAATGTCGCGGACGAGTGGGACAGCATCAAGCGTCCGGCAGCGCCCGCCTTGAAGCCCGTGACGGTCGATACGAAAACGACGGCGCTGCTGATGCTCGATTTCATGAACCAGAATTGCGGCAAGCGTCCGCGCTGTGTTGCCTCAATCCCGGCCGTAAAAAAGCTGCTCGCTGAAGCACGTGCGGCAAAGGTCGCTGTCGTTTACAGCATCATCAACAAAACCACGACCGCGGACGTCATCCAGGATGTGGCGCCGCTTGCAAGCGAGCCGCACGTGCTGGCCGGCCCCGACAAATTTCTGCACACCGATCTCGAAAAAATTCTGAAGGACAAAGGCATCAAGACGGTGATCGCCGTCGGCACATCGTCAAACGGCGCGGTGTTCTTCACGGCGAGCGGCGCGGCGTTCCGCGGCATGAATGTCATCGTGCCGGTGGATGGCATGTCGTCGGCCGATCCGATTGCCGAATATGCGACCGTGCTCGATTTCGAGACCGCGCCGCTGGTGTCGAAGAAAACGACGCTGACGAAGATCGATATGATCAAGTTTTGAACGTCAATATCTCGCTGTCATTTCGGGGGCCGCCATAAGCGCGTTAACGCGCGTCTTCGACGCGCTATGGCGGCGAGCCCGGAATCCATATTCCCGGTCTGTGATTATGGATTCCGGACTCACGGCCTTCGGCCGTGCCCCGGAATGACAGTGCTTGGTGTTAAACCTTCCCCAGCGCCCTTAAAATCTTGTCCGGCGTGAACGGCATGTCGGTCAACGGCTTCGCGCCGAGCGGGCGCAGCGCGTCGTTGATCGCGTTCATCACGCAGCCGGGCGCGCCGGCGGTACCCGCTTCGCCGGCACCCTTGGCGCCAAGCTCGCTGTCGGCGGTTGGCGTCACCACGTGGCCGATTTCGATGTCCGGCATCTCGGCCGCCATGGGCACGAGATAGTCCGCCATGTTGCCGTTGAGCAATTGCCCGCGTTCGTCGTAGTGGCAGTGCTCGAGCAGCGCACCGCCGATGCCCTGCACGATGCCGCCGCGGATTTGCTCGTCGACGAGTTGGGGGTTGATCACCGTGCCGCAGTCTTCGACGCACCAGTGCTTGAGCAATTTGACGAAGCCGGTGTCGATGTCGACTTCGAGATAGCTTGCCTGCACGCCGTTGGTGAACGCGAACGGCCATTGGCGCGGAACGTAGTGGCGTGTCGCAATGAGCTCCGGCTGAATCCCGGCGGGCAGGGTATCAGGACGAAAGTAGGCGATGCGCGCGACTTCTTCGAGCGGCAGACGCTCGGTGCCGTTTGCTTTGTCGACCACGGCGCCGTTGCGGATGTCGAGATCG
This sequence comes from Pseudolabrys sp., assembly GCA_036278575.1. Lineage (GTDB taxonomy): Bacteria > Pseudomonadota > Alphaproteobacteria > Rhizobiales > Xanthobacteraceae > Pseudolabrys. The sequence continues at coordinate 1,441 of DASUKT010000234.1, forward strand.
TCGGGCTTGGCTTGCAGGATCGATGCGGCGACGGCAAGCACGTTGGCGCGCAGCGCCTTGCCGGCCTGCCAGGCCGCTTCGCCGCCGATACCGGCCGCGCGCGATGCCCAGGTGCCGCCGCCGTAAGGCGTATTGTCAGTGTCGCCAGTGATGACGCGAACGCGGTCAATCGACACACCGAACGATGAGGCAACGACCTGCGCCAACACGGATTCGGCGCCTTGGCCCTGCTCAGTGACGCCGCTCTGAACGATAACTGAACCTTGCGCGTCGAGTTTCACCGTGGCGCCATCCTGCGAGGTGATCTTCGCGCCGCCGATGCCGTAGAACGCAGCGGACGGATTGGTCACCTCGATGAAGCTGGCGAAGCCAAGCCCGCGATAGATGCCTTGCGCACGCAGCTTCTTTTGCTCGGCGCGCAGGCCGGCATAATTCATCATCGCGTCGAGATGCGCGAGCGACTCGTGATGCGAAAGCTGCTCGAATTTCAGGCCTGACGGCGCCGCGCACGGATAGCCGTCGTCCGGAACCAGATTGCGCCGGCGGATTTCCAGCGGGTCCATGCCGATTTTTGCCGCCGCCATCTCGACGAGGGCTTCAGTCACGGCCGTTGCAATCGGATGCCCGACCGCGCGGTACTGGCACATCACGTTCTTGTTCTGGAAAACGACGCGTGCCTGCGCGCGATAATTTGGGCATTTGTACGATCCCCCGACCAGTCCCACGATCTGGTTCGCCTCGATGCCGCTGGTGCGCGGATACATCGAGTAGGGGCCGATGCCAGTTAAATCGTCGATCTCGAAGGCGGTGATCGTGCCGTCTTTCTTGACGCCGATCTTCGCGTTGATGCGGTGGTCGCGCGCATGAATGTCGGTGACAAAGCTCTCGATCCGATCGGCGATGAATTTAACCGGCCGCTTGAGCAGCTTCGACAAGGCAACTGTCGCCATCTCGTCGGCATAACAATGCACCTTGATGCCGAAGGAGCCGCCGACGTCTTTGGTGACAACACGCACCTGATGCTCGGCCAGCCCGAGATGCTTGGCGAACAGGTTCTGCATCATGTGCGGCGCTTGCGTGCCTTGATAGACGGTCATGCGTTGGTCGCCGGGATTCCAGTCGGCGACGATCGAACGCGCCTCGTTGGTGACGCCGGTGTGGCGGCCGAAGATAAAGGTCGTTTCGACAATTGCGTCCGATTTCGCGAAGGCCTTGTCCACTTCGCCCACGTCGAGCTTTCGCTCGAAACATAAATTATCGCCGAGCGACGGCTGGATCACGGGCGTCGCCGGATCGAGTGCCGTTTCCATATCGGTGACGGCGGGCAAGGGCTCGTATTCGATCTCGACCAGTTCGCTGGCATCTTCGGCCTCGGCGCGCGTGCGGGCGACGACCGCGCACACGGCTTCGCCCTGCCAACAGGCGCGGTCGACGGCCATCGCGTTCTGCGGTGCAGATTTGAGGCCCTTTAGATGAGTGAGTACGCCGACCCACGGCGTAATAACTTTGGCAAGCTCTGCCCCGGTAACAACCGCAATCACGCCTGGTGATTTCTTCGCTGTCTCGGCGGCGATGCTTTTGATGTGCGCGTGCGCGTGCGGCGAGCGCACGAAAGCGACATGCGCCATACGAGGCAGCCTCACGTCACTGACGTATTGCCCGCGTCCCTGCGTCAGCCGCTTGATGTTCGGCCGCGGCACCGAGCGGCCGATGTATGAATTTGGCCGGTCGAGCGCGGAGAGAACGGGCGGATTGTCTTCGGCGATTTTCATGGACGCCTCTTAACCTCCCCCTTGCAGGGGGAGGGAGTGCCGCAGTGCTCGTCTCGCGCTTGTCATCACAAAAACCGCGTGGGCCACAGGATCGTACGCCACATGTGCGCCGACGGGCTGTTGTCGAAACCGAGACCTTCCTTCGGCTGCCTGAAGTTGCGGCCGATGATGTCGACGAAGTCGTCGAGATTGACTTTGGCGTTCGGATCGAACGAGTAGATGTCGTTCACGCAGATCAGGCGTGAGGTCATGTACCACTTGTGATTTCGCGCGCGATTGTATTCGTCGACGATATAAGGCTCCGGCTTGTAATCGGGGCCAAACAGCTCCTTGTAGAGATCGGGATAGCCGTAGCCGACCGATTCGTCGGGAAAGAAGCGCAAGGCCTGATGCGTCTTCACCGCCCAGGCCACTTCCTCATCGACGTAAGGCTCGATCATTTGCGCGCCCCAATAGCCGTGGTCGCAACGGATGAAGCTGACGATCGCAATGTCGTGCAGCAGGCAGGCGAGCACGACCTTTTCTGGTTGCCCACCCTTGAGCGCGTGCGTCGCGCTTTGCAGCAGATGCGCGGTCGAAGCGAAGCGGTGGCGGAAATAGTCGACCAGCGTCGGCTTCTCCGGCATCGGCGGCAGGCGCGGATCGTTGGCCATCAGGAAGAACTTGCCCGGATGCTTCGCCCGCATCTCCGCGCCTGTATCCTGTTTGACTTGGCCGTCCATCAAATGCGCGATGGTCGATTTGGTGATGATGCGCTCCATCTCGTGCATCTTTGCTTCTTCGAGGTCGTCGGCGCACTCGGACATCGACAAGGGGGATGCGTGCTCGTTCATGGAGAGCCTCCTTTCGCCCGGTCTTTGGCGCGGGCTTCGGCAACCGACTCGATGGCATCGACAATCGCGTGATAGCCGGTGCAGCGGCAGTAATTGCCGGAAAGGTGCGCGCGGATTGTGGCGCGATCGGGCACGTCACCGTGCTTCAACAAATCTTGTGCGGTTGCCAACATGCCCGGCGTGCAGAAACCACATTGCAGAGCGTTTCGCTGTTCGAACGCGGCTTGCAGGTCGGCCAGTTCGCCGGAATCCGAAAGACCTTCAATCGTTTCGACTAGGGCGCCATCGCATTGCACGGCGAGCAACAGGCAGCCGCGGACGATTTCTCCGTTCACCCGCACCGTGCAGGCGCCGCAGAAGCCGTGTTCGCATCCGATGTGCGTGCCGGTGAGCGCAAGATCGTCGCGCAGGAAATCCACCAACGTCTTGCGTGCTTCGACGCGCTCGGCAACCCGCTCGCCGTTAACCGTGAGCGTGATGTCGATGATGCGCTGGCTCATGTCCGCGTCTCCATGAGCTGCGTGGCGACACGGCGTAGCAGCACGCCGGCGAGATGCTTGCGTGTTGCAGCTGTCGCCTGGATATCGTCGGCCGGCTCGAGATCGAGCGCACCAATGGCAGCATCGACATTGCCGTCGGCCAGCGCGGCTTCCGCCTTTCTGGCGCGCATCGTTGTCGCGCCGACGCCGAAGAAGGCAAGCCGCACGTCGGCTAGGCCTTTGCCTTGCGCGCGCGCGGAGGCTGCGAGCCCGACGATGGCATAGTCGCCATGCCGCCGCGCCAATTCGGCGAAGCCGGTGCGCGTCTGCGGCGTTGCCGCCGGAACGCGAATTGCGGTGAGCACATCCTGCGGGCCGAGCGCGGTTTCAAACAGACCCTTGAAGAAATCTTGCGCTTTCACGGTGCGCTTGCCCTTGGGGCCGCTGATGTCGAGCTGGCCATCGAGCGCGAGCAAACACGCCGGCAATTCCGCCGCCGGATCGGCGAAGGCAACCGAACCGCCGATGGTGCCGCGATTGCGGATCGCCGGATGGCCTATCTCAGGCAGAGCGCGCGCGATCAGCGGCGCGCCGCTTGCGATGATATCGGACCGTTCCGCTTGCGCATGTCGCGTGAGGGCGCCGATCTCTACCATGCCATTCTTGCGTTCGATGCCGCTGATGCCATCGATGCCGTTGATGTCGACGAGCAGAGACGGGGCGGAGAGCCGCATATTGAGCGTGGCGATCAGGCTCTGCCCGCCGGCGAGCAACCGCGCATCCTTGTGCTCGCCAAGCAGCGCAATCGCCTCGTCGAGCGAGCGCGCCTTCCTGTAAGCAAACGGCGCCGGCTTCACGCAAATCCCTCCCGAGCGTCTGACGTATTGTGGCCGAGAACGGCGGCAGGTCAATGCGCTCAGGTGCGTGCACCCATGC
>DASUKT010000235.1:0-13343 GCA_036278575.1 Pseudolabrys sp.
TCATGTCGGCTGGATTTTCTCGCGCAAGCACGACGCGGCCGACCTGAACAAGGTTGCCGACCTCGCGCGCTATCCGGAATTGATGTGGCTGCACAAGTATGAGCTTGTGCCGGCGGCCGTGCTGGCGGTCATTTGTTTTCTTCTCGGCGGCTGGCCGGGCCTGGTGGTCGGCTTTTTCTGCAGCACGGTGCTCGTCTATCACGCCACGTTCTGCATCAATTCGCTCGCCCACGTGCATGGGCGCAAGCGCTACGTCACCGGCGACGATTCCCGCAATAACTGGCTGCTCGCGCTCTTCACCATGGGCGAGGGCTGGCACAACAATCATCACGCCTGCCAGAGCAGCGTACGGCAGGGCTTCCGCTGGTGGGAGATCGACTGCACGTTCTATCTGCTGAAGCTGCTGTCGTTTGCCGGCATCGTCTGGGACCTGAAGTCGCCTTCGCCGGCCGTGCTGCGCAACGAGCACCGGCTCGGCTCGCGCACCGTCGAGCGCGCTGCGAAACATCTCGCCGAAAGCTTCAACGCCGACCATTTCGCCGTCTCCATCCGCTCGGCGGTCGGCCACGCCACGCTTTCGGCGCTGCAAGAGCGGCTTGCCGCAACGCAGGTGCGCGCGGCGGACGCGCTCGCCACGTTCTCTTTGCCGCACCTGCCGACGCGGGCCGAAATCCGCAACCGCGCCCAGCAAATGTTCGCAAAGACGCCCTCGATCGACAGTGTCGTCGACCGCGCACATGCCTTGCTTCTGGAAGCGGTCGGCTTCCGGCTGAAAGCCGTCAGTCCTCCCCTGGGATAGGCGTCCGCTCGCCGAGGCTGTCGCGGACATAGAGCTTCTTGACCAGCACGAAAATCACGACCGCGAGGGGCGCAGCAAAAATAATTGCGACCGTGCCGAACATGAGGCCGATCGCCACAATGCCTAAAAGAATAAGCGCCGGCGGGATAAAGACCATGTGCCGCTGAATAAGCGGGACGATCAGATTGCCCTCGGTCTGGTGGATAATGATGTAGGCGATGATCGTCCATATCACGGCGTGCAGGTTTTGCGTCGCCGCGACGAGGACGGCGGGGATCGCGGCGATGATCGGACCAAGGTAGGGAATGAATTCGGTTATGCCGGCGATCACGCCGAGGGCGAGCGGCGAAGGCAGCCCGATCAGCCACGCCGCGATTGTCGATAATATGCCGACCAGCACCATCTGAATGAGCTGCGCCAGCGCCCACAGGCGCAGGGCATTTGCGACGTCCTCAACCGTTTCACGGACGTTCGGCCGCATGCGCCGCGGAAAAAGCACCAACAGGCCGTCGCGATAAAGTGTCGGCTGCGCGGCGATGTAGGCGCCGGCGATGATCGTCACGACCAGCGCTTCGAGGAAGTTGGCGCTGATCGTGAAGATGCGCGTCACGACCGTGGTGATCGAAAGGTTTTCACCCTTGGTGTGCGAAAGAACCAGCTTTCCGATTTCCGACCCCTGCATTTGCGACGTTATGCTCCTTTGAGCTTGCGCCGCGCGATTGAAGACATCCTGAAATTCCGTGGAAATCTGCGCGCCGAAAAGGTAACCGGCGCCGCCGACGATAACGATGATGAATAGCCCTGAAATGCAGAGCGCGACGCCGTGCGGGAGTCTGAGCCAACGGGTGAGCGGTTCGGCGCCGAGCCATAACAGAACCGCGACCAGGACGGCGCCCATCGCGATCATAATGACTTCAAACAGATACCAGACGAGAACCGGCACGAGCGCGACCGCAATGACAATGACGGTGCGCTTGAAGAATTCGACGTTGTTCGATCGCATGGACGTGCTGCCTCAAGCACGCGACGCGGACGACGCAGGAGTCGCTTCAAGCTGCTAAATTGCGCCTGGGCCAGCGTGCGTTGTCCATGCAACGGCCAGCCCGGAACAGTCGTTCCTTTGGCGGTTCCTCACGCGCCGCGGGCTGCGTTGCCGGCAGCTACTCGCCGGGGGCGCGGCAGGAGTTCGCCGACATTTCAGCCAATGTCATTTGCCGGCTTCGGCACAATGTCGAAGGGTGCACCGTCAATTCCAATCTGGTGATCGAACGCGATCGTCCCGGCCACGAATTCGTGCGGCAATATTGGACGCAGGCAGACGGTACCGGCAGGCGTTGGCTGGCCGTTCAGCACGAATATACGCGCGCCGGCACGCCTTAGTGCACAACGCGCGTGCCACGAGATCAGAGCAATAAGTGCGAAGGTGGTGCTTGACGAACGGCCCCGACTCACGTGGCTTCGCGTGGCATAGGCTAATGGCTGGCGATCTGGCATTCTCGGGCGTCGCTGGGCAAACGGGGGGCAGCATGGCTTGCAATTACCGAAACGTTTCGCTGCTTGGATGCGGCGTTCTCGCGCTGATGGTCGCGGCGCCGTCCGTATCGCTTGCCGGCGGCTTTGCCGTCCGTGAACAGAGCAGCTACGGCCAGGGCGCTTCGTATGCCGGTATCGCCGCAGGCGGCTCGCTCTCCTCGATGTTCTGGAATCCGGCGACGATGACGCAGGTTCCTGGACTCCAAAGCGAAATCGTCGCCGCCACGGTCTTTCCCTATTCGGTAAATTCGCCGCACACCGGCAGCACCCTTCTTGCCCTCGGCGGCACCGGAAATGTGGGCGACACGACGCTCGTGCCCTCGGGCTACACGTCATGGCAGATCAACAACAGCCTGTGGCTTGGCGTGTCGCTCAACGCGCCCTTCGGGTTATCGGAGCATTTTCCGGACGCTTGGGCGGGCCGCAACTACGCAGATGGCGCAAGCCTGCGCACTTACAATGCAACTCCGAGCATCGCTTACCGCATAAACGACTGGATCAGCGTCGGCTTCGGCGTGCAGATCGAATATGCCCATGCCAGCCTCAGCACCGGGCTTCCGACGGGACTCGGCAATGTACTCAACGTCACCGGCAATGGCTGGGGGTATGGCGTTACGGCCGGCGTCACCGTGAAGCCCACGCCGGTCACTACAATCGGGCTCGGATGGCGCTCGGCAATCAACCAGAAGATCGACGGCAGCATGGCGCTTCCCGCAGGCGCCATCTTTAATCCACCCTTCTCTACGCCCGGCGGGGTGAACACCACCATCGACCTGCCCGACGTCGTGTCCTTGGGGCTGCGACAGAAAATCAATCCGCAACTGACGCTGCTCGGCACGGTCGAATGGTCGAACTGGAGCCGGATCGGCACGTCCAACGTCAATCAATCGAACGGGTCCCCGGCGACAGTCCTGGCCGGCCTTGGCGGTGGCGCCGTCACGCTGCCGTTCCAATACCGCGACGGCTGGTTTTTCTCGGTCGGCGCAGAATATCAGTGGAATGAGCAGCTGACGCTGCGCGGCGGCGTCGGCTTCGAGCGATCGCCCGTCTCCGATCAGGTGCGCACTCCAATTGTGCCCGATAACGACCGCACTTGGCTGTCAGTGGGCTTGAGTTACCAACTCACGAAAGCAGCCGCGATCGACTTCGCCTACTCCCATCTGTTTGTCAAAAATACCTCGGTCAACATCTCGGCAACCTCGGGCAATCCCTGGTTCGACGGCGTGACTTACATCGGTGGAGTCGACTCGCACATCGATATCGTTTCCCTTGCCTTGAAGTACCGCTGGAAATAGCCCGCTGGACGACCGCGGGTTTGCGCAGGCGGCGCGTTGCCGCATGGGAAGTTTGCAATCGGGGGACGCAAGGATACCGGCGCAGACGTGCTTCGCGTGCGCTAAAGCGGGATGATTTTTCTTCGAATCGTCATCCCGCTTTAGTTCTTTGTTTGAGCATGATCTTTTCCGAAAACCGGTTCCCACTTTTCGGGATCATGCTCTAGGCGACAAGCTGTTTCCTAGCGGCCGCCGATGCCGCAAACCACTCGCGAATGACGGCGCCGCTCATCGGCTGACCGAAGAAATGACCCTGCCCCTGATGGCAGCCCTGCGCGCGGGCCATTTTCATCTGTTGTTCGGTCTCAATGCCTTCAGCAACGACAATTTTGTCCAGCCCGGCGCCAAGAGTCGCGATCGCTTCCACAATCGACCGCGCGTCATGCTGCTGCCCAAGGTCACGCGTAAACGACTGGTCGATCTTGATCTTGTAGAACGGGAATTTGCGCAGGTAGTTCAGCGACGAATAGCCGGTGCCAAAATCGTCAAGCGAAATACAGACGCCGAGTTCGCGCAATTCCGCCATCATCCTCCGCGTGCTCTCGCACTCCTCGAGCAGGACGCGTTCGGTGATCTCCACCTCCAGGCGTCTTGGCGGCAAGCCGGACTTTGCAAGCGCCGAAGCGACATGCAGCGTGAGCGCACTGTCCTTGAATTGCATCGGCGACAAATTGACCGCGACTGTTATGTCCCGCGGCCAGGAAGCCGCCTCGGTGCACGCGCGATTGAGAACCCATTCGCCGATTGGGACGATCAGGCCTGTTTCTTCGGCAACCGGAATGAAAATGGACGGCGGCACCTCTCCCAACTTTGGATGGAACCAGCGCAGGAGCGCCTCGCAGGCCGTGGTGCGGTTGGTGTGCAGATCCACCAGCGGCTGGTAGTAGAGCTGGAATTGCCCGGCCGCGAGGGCCTCGCGCAGGTCCAGTTCAAGCGATCGGCGTGCTTGTGCCGCCGCTTCCATTTCAAGCGCAAAGAAGCAATGGCTGCCTCGACCGGTGTTCTTGGCGGAATAAAGCGCCATGTCCGCCTTCTTCAGCAGTTCGTCGGCGTTTCGCCCATCCGCAGGGGCCAAGGCGATGCCGATCGAAGCGCCGATGTGAATGCGCTGACCTTCGATATCGAACGGCTCGCCGATTTCGTCGGAGATGCGCTGAGCGAGCCAGCTCGCGTCCTGACTGCGCATTACGTTGGTTTGCAGAATGACGAATTCGTCGCCTCCGAAGCGCGTGATGGTGTCGGACTGGCCGACGAGATTGCCGAGACGGCGCGCGACCTGCTTCAGCAGCTTGTCGCCGATCGGATGTCCGAGCGTATCGTTGACGGTTTTGAACCGGTCAAGATCGATGAGGTGAATGGCGAACTGGCTCTCCTTGTCGTCGACCGCGTCAAGAAGGCCGGCAATGCGCTCATGGAACTGCGTGCGGTTCGCGAGCCCGGTGAGATCGTCATACTTTGCAAGATGGGCGATCCGCTCCTGCGCATTCTTGCGCTCGGTGACATCTTCAAGAATGACGACCGCGCCCCCATCGGACATCAGCCGCCGCGATATCGCTATGGTTCTCTTGCCGTCCGGAGAAATGTGAACGTGATCGAACCTGTCGCGCCGGAAGCTCAGCGCGAGCTGCCTGAACAATGTCTTCAGGCTCCGAGCATCGCTATTGCCGGACTGGACGCAATAGCGCAGCAACCGGGAGATATGGATGCCGACCCGCACTGGCGCACCCTTGATATTGAGCAATTCCAGAAAGCGTTCGTTCCAGACCTGCAGGCGATCCTTCTCATCGAGCATGCACAGGCCGTGCGACATGTTGTTGAGTGCGATGTCGAAACGAGTGGCCTGCTCCTCAAAGCGGGCGGCGAGCGCCGCCTCTTTCCGGGTCATTATCAGCGCCTGGATAATGACGTCGCGCGTGCTTAGCGTGATGTCGATCATTCCATAGATGAACATCAGGACAACGAGGCCGAGCGCCCTGTGCGCCAGGTCGGGATAGACGATGAGCGACGCGGCCATCGGCAACGCACAGAGCGTCAACTGGCCAAGCGCGATCGACGGACGGCCGGCGTTGCGCCCGGCGATTGTAGCGGCATAACCCGCCGCCGTCGTCGTAACGATCATTTGGAGTGAAGCGTCGGTCGTTCCGTTGACCGTCAGCCAGCACAAAAGCCCGATCAAAGCGGAAAAACCCCACGCGCCATATTCATAAACGCGTTCCCACAGCCGTGGATTTCCGCTGTTTGCTTTTTTGTAGAGAAGCGCAGAGACGACTCGCAACAATCCGACAAGAAGGATGGCCGCGGAAACGGCCATGATCCAGGCGTCGCCGATGCTGAAAGCGACCGTCGCGCCGATGATCGAGCAAGCAAGTGCGCCGACAAAAAGGGACAAGACAGGCGCAAAAAGCGAATCGACGAGAGCTGCACGAATCTCCGGCGGGAGCTCGGCGTCAATCCTTCGCGTCTCGATTAGCTTGCTGAGCAGCATCGTACTCACGGGCCTGCGCAAACAGCACTTCTAACGACCATTTTCCGAAAAATGCCCAAATACTCCCGTCGATCGGAATTTCTGCTGAAGAGTTGGATAATGGCGGCGCAGCAGTTTGCTTAAATTGTCGCGGGAATAACGCGGCGGCGTTTAACCGATGACGGCCGGCGGCGGATTGCCAACATGGTTAACCTTCCGCCGTCCATATTTTTGAAGCGAATTTGACGTTCGCCTACGGCGCCGGCCGCTCCGAACGGCTCGTGTTCATCGAAACGTGATTGTCGGAATTGCAACCATTTGTTAGGGTAAAGAAACTGTTAAACTAATACGAAAGTACCAAAGTACCGATGCTGGCACTCTCCGAAGGCCCATCGCTTGTCTGGTCTGGCGGACGCTTCGTTCCACCTCCAGCCCCGACGCCCCCTCAAGATCGAGAGCCCATTGACCTTAAGGAAGCGGCTGCGAAGCGGCTGTTTGAGCTTGAGCAGCTGGAGGTCGTCTGGGAAAAGGCCACCGCGACGTTGTGGACGTTCATGCGCCCGCGCGGGCGGCCCAGCTACAATCCCGCCCTGCTTGACGACTTCCACGCTTGGCAGCGCGGCATTCTTGCTTCATTCGCCGACCGCCCGGACGATCTACGCTATCTCGTGCTCGGCTCGCGTACGCCCAACGTCTTCAACCTGGGCGGCGACCTCGATCTGTTCATCGAGAACATACGCAACAAAGACAGGCAGGCGCTGGTCGCTTATGGGCGATCATGCGTGCGTATACTCCACCGCAACCTGAATGCGCTCGGGCTGCCAATGGTGACAATCGGCCTGGCGCAGGGCGACGCTCTCGGCGGAGGCTTCGAATCGCTGCTGTCGTTCAATGTCATCGTCGCCGAACGCGGCGCAAAATTCGGGTTTCCGGAACGGCTCTTCGGACTTTTCCCCGGAATGGGCGCTCACAGTCTCATCGCGCGCCGGATCGGGATGGCGCGCGCTGAGGAGATGATACTGAGCGGCCGAATTTACACCGCTGAAGAAATGAAAGAGATCGGCCTCGTGCATATCCTGGCAGAGCCGGGCAACGGCATCGCCGAGGTGCACAACTATATTCAGCGCGGCAGACGCCGGTACAATTGTACGCATGCGGTCTATCAAGCTGCCCGCGAGGTTGACCAGCTAACACTCGAAGAACTGGAACGCATCGTCGAAATCTGGGCGGATGCGTGCCTGCAATTGCGCGAACAGGATTTCAAAGTCATGCGGAGGCTGGTCACCGCACAGGATCGCCTTCAGCTCACGCAGCAAGCTGCGGAATAATAACCGCGGTGCGGCGTCTCCAGGCTTGCGGCAGGGAAGCGGTCTCTGCCGCAAAGCAAAGACCGTCGCAATCGGCAACCCACCACAAATAAAATCGCAAACCGGGCTGCAAACCAAAACCCGGAAGAACAAACCGGGTAAGAAGAAAATAACACGTCGTCAGTGAGATAAGTGGCGCGCCCGAAGAGATTCGAACTCCTGACCCCCAGATTCGTAGTCTGGTGCTCTATCCAGCTGAGCTACGGGCGCTGATACCGCCGCCGCAAATCGGGCCACGGAACGGGCGCATAGCTATCGTCTCGGCTCCCGCATGGCAAGGCGGACGGCACCTTCGTTCGCGGCCGGCGGCGCGGCTGGAACCGGCAGCCGCGTCCGGCGCGCGATCACACCAGCAAGGCCCGGCATAACACGCACGGCGGCCATCAGCAGTGCGCGCCCTGCGCCATTCGATGCCAGCGCCGAAACGGCGGCCGCAAGCCGGATCGGCGCCGCCGTGAGGCTGCGCGCAGCCGCGAGATAAGCCTGCGGCGAGCGCCCTGCCCTGATGTGCTCGACCGCAAGCGCAGCGGAGGCAAGCGCGATCGCAAGACCGTCGCCGGTGAAAGGCGGGATGTGCGCCAGCCGGTCGCCGATACGAAACGCTTCGGGCGCGCTCTCGTCGTGCAGATGTCCGCCCGACGGGCACACCACCGCGAGCGGCTTGTCCCACAGCGGCTCGGCATCGTGCAGGCGCTCGGCAAGCAGCGGCACTGCACTCGCCAAGTGATGGTGCAACGCCGGCCAGCCGGCGCCGATGCGCGCGGCCGTATGGCGCGGCAGCAGCAGCGCGAGATTGGCGATACCGTCTTCAACCAGCTCGAGCCCGGCATAGGTCGAATCGAACAGAAACAGTTCGGTGCGTCCGGTGAGCGCGGCGCGTGTGGTGGCACTCGGGCGAAGATGCATCTTAAGCCCGACGCGCGAGCGGTCGCGTTCGTCGCCGATGCCGCGTAGGCCCCATTTGCCCGTCGCGAGTACGAGGTTGCGGCATTGGATCATCTCGCCGCCATCGCAGCGCAATGTCCATTCGCCTTTCTCCTGCACTGCCGTCCGCACCGAGACGCCGCGCCTGATCTCGGCGCCGCGTTCCGCCGCACGTTGCAGCACCGCGCGGTCGAGCGCGAAACGGGACAGTGACAGGGCTCGAAACGGCAGCGGCGCCGTCACGTTTCCGCGTGCCGCGCTAATGGAGACGCAATCGATCGCCACCGCGCCGAGCGCGACGGCATTGACGCCGAGTCCACCCAAATGCGCTTGCGTCTCGACGCTGAGGAATTCGCCGCATACCTTGTGGTGCGGCGCGTTGCTGCGCTCGATCAGCAGCGCCTCGCGTCCGATCGCGGCAAGCCCGCACGCGGCCGCCGCACCCGCAGGCCCACCGCCGACGATCACCGTTTCGATGCGTGTCATCGCAGCCGCCCGATGGCAAAGCGAAACATGAACCAGCGGATTTTCACCGCGTCACGTGCAATGCCCGCCTTGGCAATCAAGCTTTCCCATTCGGCACGCGTAAGCGAGCGCGCAACCGATACGCGGCCGTCGTAAACGACGACCGGATGCAGGCGCATGAGCCAGCCGGCGGCCGCGATGAAATAAAACGGAACGATGCTGCGCTGGAGATCGTAAATCACCCACCCGCGGCGGGCGGACGCGTCCATCCAGCGCAGGAATTGCACGATCATCTCGTCCGATAAATGGTGCGTGACCAGGCTGGTGGCGACGAAGTCGATGGGAAAGGCGGGCTTGAACGTGAGGATGTCCGCCGTCTGGTATTCGATTTCGTCACTCGCATCCGTCGCATTACGTGCGACCTTGATCACCTGCGGGCTGAGATCAATGCCGATGAGCCGCATCGGCCGGCCATTCTTGCGCGCCCAGCGCCGCACGGCGCGCAGAAGATCGCCGTAGCCGCAGCCGACATCGACAAACGTTAGCGGTTGCCCGCTCGGCACGTTCGCCGTTGCACGACCGAGCCACCGCAGCACCGGACGGTGCCCCATCATCGCCCCGTTGAAGCGCGCCAGATCGCGCAGCACGCGCGCAAGCTCGGCCGTGCCGACGGGACGATCGAGAATTTCGCTTTGCGCGCTACGGCGCGCGGCGTCGAAAACGGGCGCCGGTTGGTTCGCGATCAAATCCATGCGCCGATCTCACCGCTCGAGGGCAATGCGCACCGCGTCAGGCGGCCGTGCGGAACAGCATCGTCTCCGCGACCAGCCCCGGCCCGAACGACATGGCGCAGCCGGTCGAGCCGCGCACGTCAGCGCGCAACAGCTGCTCGATGACGAACATCACGGTAGCCGAGGACATGTTGCCGTAGCGGCGCAAGACTTCGCGCGAGGCGGCAAGCGCAGGCGGCGTGAGATCGAAAGCGCGCTCGACCGCATCCAGCACCGTGCGGCCGCCCGGATGCACCGCCCACATGTCGATCGCATCGATCGGCTTTCCTTCCAGGATTTCGTCCGCGCGCTCATGCAGCGCATCGAAAATCGCGCCCGGGACCTGGCCCGACAGGACCATGTCGAAGCCGAAATCGCGAATGTTCCAGGTAATCAGTTCACGCGTCCCCGGCACGAGCACCGCGCGGAAGCTATCGAGCGCCGTGCCGACCGGATCGGCTGTGACGAGGCAGGCTGCGCAACCGTCGCCAAAAAGAAGAAAGGACAAAATCTGCTCGAGATCGGTCGTTTCTTTGAGATGCAACGTGCACAGTTCGAGATTGAGGATCAGCACACGCGCGGCGGGATCGGAGCGCACGATATGCCGCGCAAGCTTGAGCGAGTTGATGGCGGCATAGCATCCCATGAAGCCGATCATGGTGCGCTCGACCGTGCTTGGCAGCTTGCAGCGATCGACCACTTCGAGATCGAGACCCGGCGCGGAGAAACCGGTGCAGCAGGTGATCAGCAGATGCGTGATTTGGCTTCGCTCGGCATCGGAGAGCAATTTTTTAACCGCCATCTCCGCCAATGCGGGCGCGCGGCACTCGAATTGGCGCATGCGGGCTGCGGTGTCCGGAAATTCGCCGCGCGTGTAGAACTTGCCGGCGTTTTTGTCATCGGACAGTTCCGTGGGCGCGAGGCATGAATAGCGATGCTCGATTCCGGATTTGTCGGCCATGCGCCGGAACAGCAACGCGTTGCGCCGGTCCTTGAACAGCGACTGCGCAAAATCCCGGAAAACCGCGTGCACGTCATGCGGCGGAACGGCTGTCGCAATACGGTTGATGTAGGCGGTCGTCAATTTGACGCTCCGGGATGTCGCCGCCCGAATCCGAAATGACGCTTCTTGCCTGATGTGAAACCCCGGCGGCGCCCGTTTATGGAGCAACGACCCGGCGGCCAGCTTCACATTGGCGTGACCGCATCGGACACAAGATATTGGAACAGAATGGAATTTTCGCCGCGTGGAGCCGCGGCGGATGATTATTTTCAGGCGCTGGCGCGCTGGCCGCGGTGAGCACTAAGCTCGACTGCGCGATCCGGAATGGAAATGCGGAAGGTCGCACCGATGGTGCCGGCGACGAGGCCGATCTCGCCGCCATGCGCGCGGACGAGTTCGGCAGCGATCGCCAGTCCGAGGCCCGAGCCGCCGGCACGCGTCGAACCCTGAAACGCCTCGAACAGGTGCACGCGCGCTTTTTCCGAAACACCGGGCCCGGTATCCGATACTTCGATAACTGCAACCGCACCTTCGCGCCGTCCGGTGATGCGGATCTGGTCGCGCGCGGGATCGTTGGCGCCGCGCGAGGCCAGCGCCTGCATCGCATTACGTGCCACGTTGACGAGAATTCGGAAAAGCTGGTCGTGATCGGCCTCGACGGTGAGGCCCCGCTCGACTGCAACGATCCAGCGGATCGGCACGTCGAGCCCAAGACCAAGCGCCTCGTGCACCTCTTCCAGCAACGGTTCGAGCGGAATCGGCTTGCGGTCCGGCGCCGGCTCTTTGGCGGCGCCATAAGACAGCGTGGACTGGCAGAACGCAATGGCGCGCTCCAGCGTGCGCATGAGCTTGGGCGCAAAGCGCTGGACCTTCGGGTCCGGCAGACTGGAGAGCTGGTCCGAAAACAGTTGCGCCGAAGCGAGCAGATTGCGCAGATCGTGATTGATCTTCGATACGGCAAGGCCAAGCGCCGCCAGCCGGTTTTTTTGACTCAGCATCGAGGCGAGATCGCGCTGCATGGCGGCCAATTCGCTTTCCGCCGTGCCGATCTCATCCCGCCTGCCGGACGCGGCAATAATTCGCGCTGGATTTTCCGGATCGGCGCGGAAATCGGTGATGTTGGCCGTTATGCGCCGCATCGGCTTCACGAGCAGGTACGTGAGCGCGACGAACACCAGAGCAGCCGTTATTCCCGAGATCACCAGCGACAGCAGCATGATGTTGGTGGAGAACTTAAGCATCGCTTTGCGCAGCGGCGCTTCGTCGAGAACGATTTCGAGAAAATCGCCGCCCATCGGGGCCGGCCCGACCACGCGCATCACGGATTTCGGCGTGACCATGAAAAGCGTGTTGAAGGCATCGATGATCGCGCGATACCAGGTGACGGACCGCATATCGATGCTTTCGTCGATCGATTCGGGCAAATTCGACGCGGCCAGGAGCCGGCGCTGCTTGCCCATTTTCATCGCCACCGCGCGTGCGCCGATGCTCTTGAGAATTTGCCGCGCGAGGCTTTCGGGCACCATGCCGCTCGGCGCAGCATCGAGCACCAACGCTGCGGTGTGGGCCGCGGCCAGCCGGTCGTTGAGCCAGTTGAGCCGGAAGTTTGCAATTGAAGGAACATAGATGAGGATTTCCGCCACCATCACGAACGCGATGGTGAGGAACAACAGCTTTCCGGAAAGGCCAAAGTGCAGCCTGCGTCCGTCGCCGGAGGAGACCGCTGCATCTTCGCTCGTCGTCAATTCGGCCTCACGATTCGTATTCAGCCCAGAAGCCGCAGCCATGCCATGATGCGCCGTACCCAGGAACTCGTCAAACTTGGCGTAAAGAAGTCTATAGCCGCCCGCTTACTGATCTCGGACAACGTTGGATAGGGAATAACGATCCCGGCAAAAGCGCGAATGCTCAATTTTTGGCTTATCGCAAGTGTCCACGCCGTGATGAGCTCGCCGGCCTGCGCGCCGACAATCGTCGCTCCCAGGATCACGCCTTTTTTGTCGGCGATGACCTTGATGTGACCGATCGTGTCACGCTCCGCCTGAGCACGGTCGTTATCGTGATAGGGCCAGCGCAGCACGCGGAATTTTATGCCGCCTTGATGCGCCTGCGCTTCGGTCAAGCCGATCTGCGCCAATTCCGGATCGGTATAGGTCACCCACGGAATTAAATCGTTATTCACGCGCACGGATTGGCGAAACAGCGCACTGCGGATCACCAGGCCGGCGTGGTAATTGCCCGCGTGAGTGAATTGCAGCTGACCGATGACGTCGCCGATTGCGTAAACGCGGCGGTTGCTCGTCTTCAGCTTTTTGTTGACCTTGATACCGGCGGGCCCGTGTTTGATGCGGCCCGCATCGAGCGCAAGACCGTCAAGGCGCGGCGCGCGCCCGGCTGCAACAAGAAGATGCGTGCCGCGCAGCGTTTCGCCGGTGCCTGCATCCGAAACGGTCAGCTCGATATTGCCGACGGCACCGCTCGCCTTCACCACCGTCACACCCGGGCGGATCGTCACCCCTTCTTGTGTGAGCTTGTCGATGACGACAGCCGCGCACTCGGCGTCGTCTTTTGCAAGCGCCTGCGCCGCATCCAGCACGGTGACGACGCTGCCGAGCCGGCGGAACGCTTGCGCCAGCTCGAGGCCGACCGGTCCTGCGCCGATGACAATCAGTCGTTCCGGAAGC
>DASUKT010000236.1:0-4594 GCA_036278575.1 Pseudolabrys sp.
CGCTTGTAAGGTGGCGGGTCTTGCAAAGCCTCAAGCTGGATTTGCTGGATTTCGGCCAGCCGCTCCCACTGCCGGGTCAGGATGTGATCGATCTTTTCGTGCAGGTGCCTGATCTCAAGCTCGGCCTTCAGGTTGACCCGGTAGTCGTTTTCAGACCGCAGCCGGTCTTTTGCCTCCTGTCGCTTCTGGCTCATCATGATGATCGGCGCCTGCACAGCCGCGAGGCATGACAGCACCAGATTGAGCAGGATGAAGGGATAGGGATCGAACTGGCTGCGGGCAGCCGCAATGGCGTTGAACGCATCCAGACGATCAGCACCCCCGCAAAGATCATGATAAACGTCCAGCTTCCGCCGAATGATGCCAGATGGTCCGAGAGGCGTTCGCCAAAAGTTCGCTGACCGGAAAACTCCGTTTCGATGTTCTCCGCCAGCGTCTCGTGATCGGCGAGACTCTGCACCACTTCCTGCTCGAGCCTGGTGAGCTCGCCGCGTTCCTGGCCGAGCAGATCGGTCACATAGCGCGAGCGGAATCGGTCGAGGTCTTGCAGGCATACGAAACCTTCGGCTGGAAGGTCGGGATGATCGGCCCTGATCCGATCGAGCAAGCTCGGACGCACAACATCGAGCCGGCTCACGTCGCGAGCCGGCTTTTCCTTGCCGCAGATCACGCAAGGAAATCTTGTCGGACGGGGCCGCCTCGGGCGAGCCGCCGCCGATGTTTCGGTTATCTGCGACGGCACGATTGCGGGGTTCGCTCCGGCCTCCGGCGCCGGATCAGCTTTGTGATTCTGATCGGTCATACGCAACATCCGGTGTCAACAGAATACGGCGCATGTAGCTCCGCGCGATCGCATTCTGCAACGAGAATCGCCGTTAATTGAGGAGGCGCGATGCCACCCGTCCGATCACGTCTCGACGATCTTCGTCTCATCGATGGCGTGGCCGCCGCGCGGACCGTGCGGCAATCCGAGATAAGACTGAGAACGCATCTCGATCAGGCGCGAGGCCGTGCGCTTGAACTCCTGCGCTTCATAGCCATCGGTCGCGACATAAAGCCTGTCGGGCTCGGCTTGCGCGGACGCGAGCAGCTTCACCGCGTGGTCGTACAACGTATCGATTAAAATGATGAAGCGTTTGGCTTCGTTGCGCCGGTCGTAATCCATCACCGGAACATGGTCGAGGACGATGGTGTGAAAATCGTGCGCGATCTTGAGATAGTCGCTCGCCGCCAGCGCCTCGCCGCATAGTTCGGCGAACGTAAAGCGCGCGACACCCATCGCCGCTCTGGGAACGTGCACAGCGTGACCCTTCACGGTCAGTTTTTGCGGCTTGCCGTGATTGCCCGCCGTCAGGCGCAGCCAGGCGGCATCGAGCGCATTCTTTGCTTTCTCGTCGTCCGGTACATACCAGCTCCGCACACCGGTGAGCTTTTCCAGACGGAAATCGATGCGTGCATCGAGACGCACGATCTCGCAATGCTCTTCCAGCATCGCGATGAACGGGACGAAAAGCCCGCGATTAAGTCCGTCCTTGTAAAGCTCGCTCGGGGCAAGATTCGACGTCGCGACCACGACGACTCCAAGTTCGAACAATCGCGTGAACAGACGGCCCAGGATCATCGCGTCGGCGATGTCGGTGACGTGAAATTCGTCGAAACACAGCAGCCACGCTTCGTCAGCGATCGCCGCAGCGGCATGCTGAATTGGATCGGATTCGTCGCCGTTCTTGTGCTCCTGCCGGTACTGATGCACCCGCTCGTGCACGTCGGCCATGAACTCATGGAAATGGACCCGGCGCTTGCGTTCGACCGCGCTCGACTCGAAGAACAGATCCATCATCAGCGTCTTGCCGCGTCCAACTTCGCCATAGAGGTACAAGCCTTTGACCGGCGGCTCCGCGCTTTGCCGGCGCCCGAACAGCCATCCGAGCGAGGATGATTTGCGGGCCAGGCGGCGGGCGTCTATGCGCCGTTCAAGCGCGGAAAAATGCTTCGCCAATTCCGCCTGGCCCGGATCGGCTTCGATCTTGCCGGCTGCGACAAGCGACGCGTAACGCGTGCTGAATTGTTCGGACATAAGCGGATCAGGCGGCGAGCGGATAGCTTTCTTCTACCACATAAGGCCCGCCGCCGACGGAGGCGCGCGAGGAAAACAACACGAAGCGCGATACGCGGAAGGCGGCTGTGCGAAAGTATCCGCGTGCAGCGAGATATTCGGCAACCTGCCGGCTCGAGGAATCGCGTAAGCGCGCAAGCGTCACGTGCGGCGTATATTTTCGTCCTTCGGGGTCGAGGCCGATACGCTGCATCAGCCGTTCATGCTCGGCTTGCACGTCGAGCAATGTCTGAGCCGGCGTAACCGCAGCGACGACCGCGCGCGGCTTGCGGCTGCCAAACGATGTCAGTCCCTCCAACCGCAATTCGAACGGCGGGCGTTTCACTTTGCCCAACAGCGAAGCGACCTCACGCGCAATCATATCGTCCACATCGCCGATGAAGCGAAGCGTTAAATGATAATTTTCCGGATCGATCCAGCGCGCGCCGGGCAAACCGCCGCGCTGCGAGGCCAGGGCCTGCCGCGTCTCGGGCGGAATTTCGACACCGGTAAAAAGCCGTGGCATGAAACGTTCCCGACTATGAACCTCGTGCAGTACGCACGCGCGAAATCAATTCCTCGACCTTCGGCAGCATGTGCGCCACGATCACGTCGACGCCTTTGGCATTGGGATGCATTCCATCGTGCTGATTGAGCTTGGGATCGGCCGCAACCCCGTCGAGGATGAATGGATAAAAGACGACGTGATGCGCCGACGCAAGCGCGGGATAGATGGCATCAAAAGCTTTTGCGTAGTCCGGCCCCATGTTGCGCGGTGCGCGCATGCCGGCAAGCAGCACGGCAATGTGGCGCTGCGCGAGCCGGGTCAAGATCGCGTCGAGTGCCGTCTTGGTCACCTTTGGATCGATGCCGCGCAGCGCATCGTTCGCGCCAAGCTCAACGATCACGGCACCGGTTCCCTCCGGCACCGACCAGTCGAGGCGCTGCAGCCCGCCGGATGCTGTGTCGCCCGACACGCCGGCGTTCGTCACCTCGACGGCCAATCCTTTTTCCTTGAGCGCCGCGGCAAGCCGTGCCGGCAGGGCCGCTGCGGCTTGAAGGCCGAATCCTGCGGAAATCGAATCGCCGAGGACAACAATCTTTACCGGCGCGCCGGTTGCAGACGCAGCCAAAGCGGCAGTCATACAAGCAAACGTGACAAGAAGCGCTGCTGCGAAGCGCTGGACCAGAACGGTCATTCTCTCATATGAGCGGGGCGGCAACCGGTGTGACGACATGAATGACTTCTCGCAAATCAAGCCGGCGATTGCGCTCGCCGGCATCAATCTCACGCTGGGGCAAGGCGCAAATCGCGTTCATATCCTGAAGGACATCGACCTGAATATAGGTGCGGGCGAGGCGATTGGCCTCGTCGGCCCGTCCGGTTCGGGCAAATCGACGCTGCTGATGGTTATGGCCGGGCTGGAGCGGCCGGATACCGGCGGGGTGGCCGTTGCCGGACAGGAGCTGCAAAAACTCGATGAGGATGCGCTGGCGCGCTTCCGCGGCCGCAATATCGGCATCGTGTTTCAATCGTTTCATCTGATCCCGACCATGACGGCGCTTGAGAATGTGGCCGTGCCGCTGGAGCTCGCGGGCGCCGCAGCGCCCGAGAAAACGGCACAGCAAGAGCTTGTGGCGATGGGCTTGGCGGATCGGCTCAGTCATTACCCCGCGGAATTGTCCGGCGGCGAACAGCAGCGCGTTGCGCTGGCGCGTGCGTTGGCGCCGAATCCGGCTGTCCTTCTCGCCGACGAGCCGACGGGCAACCTCGACGAAGATACTGGAAAACAGATCGTCGACCTTCTGTTTGCCGGCCATGCGAGGCGAGGCACAACGCTCATTCTGGTCACGCACGATCAGGCGCTCGCGGCGCGCTGCGGGCGCGTCGTGCATCTGCGCTCCGGGCGTATCGATTCTTCTTTCACCTCCCCCTTTCAGGGGGAGGTCGGCGAGCGAAGCTCGCCGGGTGGGGGAGCGCGTGAGACATGACCCCACCCGACTCGCCGCCGCCGACGCGCCGGCGAGCCACCCTCCCCTTTCAGGGGAGGGAAAAGAAGGAAGAATGCTCGCACTTCGCTTTGCCATGCGCGAGCTGCGCGGTGGTTTGCGCGGCTTCTATGTTTTCATTGCGTGCATCGCGCTCGGCGTGATGGCGATTGCCGGCATCGGCTCCGTCGCCGGCAGTTTGGCCGAAGGACTTGCACGTCAGGGGCAGGTGATCCTCGGCGGCGATCTCTCGTTCACGCTGGTCCAGCGCGAAGCGGCGGCGCAGGAAACGACTTTCCTGAAAAGCCGTGGCGAGGTTTCCGCAGCCGCCACCATGCGGGCGATGGCGCGCACGGCTGACGACCGTACCACGCTGGTCGAACTCAAGGCGGTCGATTCCAATTACCCGCTGTTCGGCAAAGTCGCGCTGACGCCTTCCAGCCCATTGCCCGATGCTCTTGCCATGCGCGACGGCGTCTATGGCGCGGTTGCCGATCCGACCTTGATGAC
>DASUKT010000237.1:0-9663 GCA_036278575.1 Pseudolabrys sp.
CGTGAGGATGTGCGGCAATATCGGCGTCAAAACGTCGCCCGCAAACCGGCATAGGCGGCAAGCGGCATTCCTGGCACGAAACTGCGCGGATCGTTGAACGTGAGAAATGGAATGCCATCGGTCTCAAAGAAAGTTCCCGAGGCGTAATAGTGCTTGTTAAAGAGATTTTGCACCAGCCCGAACAGCTCGACATTCTTCGATATCTTATACGAGGTGTGTAAATTGACGACCCAATAGGCGGGCACCTTCGGATTCTGGTTCGATTGGTCGCCAATCAGATACTGAGCGCCGATGACGTTCAAATCGGCACCGATGCGCCATTCCGGGGTGACCAGATAATCGACACCAGCTTTGAAGCGCTGCTGCGGGACTGCCGGAATGTGATCGCCGGGGACCACAAAAATATTGCCGGTTGCATCGGCGAAAGGATTGGCAGGTGATGACAGCGTCAACGGTGTCCGGAAAGTCGCATCGACGAATGTATAATTTGCATAGACGCTCCAGCGGTCCTCTTTGTATGTGACAGCGGCCTCCACGCCCTGCCGCCGAGTCCTTGCCGCGTTTTGGAAGAACCCGAAGCCGCTGATCTGACTCGCGACGTTGATGATGTCATCCTTGTTGGTCGTGCGGTAGACGCCTGCGTTCCATTTCAGCTTTTCGCCGAATTCCGTACCGCGCAGACCAGCTTCGTAAGTATTGGATACCACCTGTTTAAGCGGCGGATCGGAAATCAGGAAATTGTCGATCAAGCAAGGATGGTTGGGATCGGAGCATCCGAGTTCGAGTGGAGTAGGGGCGCGGTTCGCCTGTGAGTATCCGGCATAGCCGGTCACATTCGGCGTAATTTTGTACGTAAGTCCGACAACCGGATTGAGACGCGAATAAGTGTTGCTGCTGTCGAGTGCGGTGCCAAGTGCGTCGTCGAGCTTGATATGGGTGGCGTTGAAGCGGGCGCCGGCCGTCAAAGACAACTTGGACGTGATATCGAACGTGTCGGTGGCGTAAATGCCCGTGTACGTGCTGGTGCTGTGCAGATTTACCGGCGAGAGATCGGCGGCCGGCTGCTGGATGAAAACGCCGGTGCCGGCGACGAACAGGTTCGGATCGATCACCCCCAACTCACTGTTGCCGTCAAAATGCACCCGGCCGTGATCGACGCTGGCGCCTACCACGAAATGATTGCCGTGGTCGAGAACCGGCGTTGTTTCCGTCGCCTGAAACGTTCCCCCAAATGTGTTCGCATTGGTCGAGGTGCGATCGATCTCACCGAGGTTCGGGCCGAAGATGCCGGGGACCTGTACGCCGGCGCTGTTCAGCAACGGCGTCGTATTGTCGCCGAAACAGAGCAAACCAGGCGCCGCGCAAGGCTGCGCGTCGGTCGTGTTGCCGTCGACGTGGCTTTGCCGGAAGCCGCGATAATAGGCATTCGCCTGAACGAGGAGCGTCTCCGTCGGCTTGTAGTTCGCGCTGGCCTGAAGGAAGGCAAGTTGATTGTGTGTGGTCTGAGGCCATGTATAGACACTCGACCAACGCTGATTGAGCATCTCGACTGGAGACGCCGCCACTGAGCCAAGATTGTTGTCCGCTCCCGTGAATGACAGATGGAATTCGCTTTTGTCGCCGCGCGCGCCGAGATCGGCATAAACGCGGCGCAGTCTCGACGAGGACGAGAAATCACGCCAGCCGTCATCGTTGACGGCGTCTGCCGTTATGTACCCCGAGACGTTTCCCTTTTGCCCGCCGGCCTGGACGGATGTCCCAATACGACCAAACGATCCGCCGCTAACCTCGGCTTGTGCTCCCTGGTAGTTGAAGCCGTTTTTCATCTCGACTGCGAGCGCGCCGCCAAGCGCGTTCAGACCGTAGATCGGATTATTGGGCGCGAGCGTCATCCGGTTTACAGCCATTTCCGGGATGAGGTCCCAATTGACCGTGTCACCGAACGTTTCGTTGATACGGGTCCCGTTTTGGTAGATAGCAAGCCCCTGCGGCGTGCCGGGTACGGGCGATGCTGTGAAACCGCGGTAATCGAAATCAGGCTGGAACGGATTGCCAGTCGTGTCGCCGCGTGCAACGCCAGGCAGCGAACGCGTCATCGCATCAACCAGGTTCGGCGAAACGGCGTGATCGAAATCGGAAGACGGGATTGTCTGGACGTTCGACGGAATTTTGTCGCGCTCGATCTCGGAGCCGGGCAGCGGTGCGTTACCGACAACTTCAATCGTCGGCAGGCTGATGCTTTGCTGAGCCGAACCCGTCGTTGCGAATGCGATCAGTGTGCCGATTGCGGCTGCGACTGCCGCTGAGAATCTGCACACATACATGCCGCACCCCGCTGTCAGGCGCCCACGGCCGTCGGGGCTTTCAGCGCACCCACACACGAGCCGAAAAGTCTAACAGCGCGCGCGCAGGTCGCAAGCGTCAATGCGGCATTAGGTACGCAAGCTCCGCGCCTAAATCCCACCTCGGTGGGCAGGCCAGCGTCACTGCGCGCGACGTTGGCCTTGCGGATGATGTTGGCGCTTCACCGCATGGTTTTTCGTAGCACTAAACGCCAAGTCCTGTGAGGAGAGCATTTCGGGAAGGTACTTCGCCAATATGGCAGGGTCCAAGCTTGCCGCGGCGTTGTCGGGCAGCCGCTTCCAGACTTCGTTGGCTCCGAACAGCGGAATGCCGAGATAGCCGCGCACGGTGACCGTCTGGCCGTCAGGGCTGAGGTTCATCATTGCGTGATAGATGTTGCCGTCGCGCGGGTCGAGGATATTGCCGTCCTCGTAATTCAAGCCGTTCTGTTTCATGCCACGGATCAGCGACATCCCGAGCAGCGATTGATCCTTTCGGTCGTCATTGCAGCGGCTACAAGTCGGATTCGGTGGATCGAAAGATCGCGGAAACAGTTTTGCGATGACGCCGTCGTAAACGCCATCGTGCTTCACGAACAGAAACCATGTGATCGGACGCCCTGTATCGCTTGCCTTTTCCCAGAGCCCGGCCACGGTCGGCTGTTGTGGTGACTGCGCTTGCGCGGCCGATACTCCGATCGCGACACTCGCGGCGAGTAGCAAAGCGGTCAGTCGTTTATTCATTCCATGCCTCTGACATCTGCCCAGCCAGCGCGTCATCACTCAATGCAAAAATATGGCCCTTTCACGAAGGAAACAGCAAGTCGTACTCGAAGTGAAGTTCCTTCGTGCGCACCTCGCGCGCGTCGCCGCTCCGGCGGGTTTGGAACTCTCCAAAGGATGTGACGTTTGGCATCAGGTAGCGGTGACCGAAAGCGGATCGGAGACGAGGGTTCATGCCCAAAGCCAACGTGGCCTTAAGCAACCTGAGAGGGGTCGTCATCGTTGTCGTCGTAGCCTTCCATTCTTCCCTCGCGTATCTGGTTTCGGCTCCTTCCTCAGTACGTTTCGATCAGCCACCGTATGCGTGGCAGGCGTTCCCGATCGTCGATGCACATCGCTTTCTCGGTCTCGATATTTTTTGCGCCTGGCAGGACGTAAGCCTCATGTCGCTGATGTTCCTGCTAGCTGGCTTGCTCACGGGCCCAAGCCTTCGACGAAAAGGGTGCGGGAGCTATCTGTTCGGGCGGCTTCGCCGGATTGGAATTGCTTTTGCACTGGCGATCCTCTTTCTCAGCCCGTTGGCGCTCTATCCGGCTTACGCGACACGCGCTCTCTCTCCAAGTCTTTCCGGATATCTGGAACAATGGCTGGCGCTGCCGTTTTGGCCGAACGGGCCCGAATGGTTCCTGTGGCAACTCCTGGCCTTGAGCGTGATGGCGGCGGTGTTCTATTTTTTTGCGCCACGCTACACGGATTGGCTTGACGCTATTGGCGGCTGGGCCGGCGCGCGTCCCGCACGGTTGTTTGCGATCCTGGTCGCAACGTCTCTCGTGGCCTACGTTCCGCTTGCACTCATCTTTTCCCCGATGCGTTGGAGCGCTTCCGGACCTTTCGCGCTGCAATTCAGCCGGCCGGGCCTTTACTTCCTCTATTTCTTCGTCGGCATTGCGCTGGGTAAATTTGTCGCCGGCGGAGATTTGTTCACGCCTTCGGGACCGCTGGCGAGGCGTTGGATAACATGGACCATTGTTGCGGTAGCGGGCTTTTGCTGCTGGGCGGGAATGACCTCGCTGACGATGCCGAATTGGAACGCCGCGCCCTTCGTCGCACGGCTGGCGGCAAGCATCGCGTTTGCTGTTGCCTGCGCCGCGGGTGGGTTGTTCCTGATTGCGGTCTGCGTGAGGTTTAGCGGGCGGCATCGCATTCTCGACAGCCTCTCTAAGCACGCTTACGGGATTTATCTCATTCACTACGTCTTTGTGGTGTGGCTGCAGTACGCTTTGCTCGATGCAGCGCTTCCGGCGCCGGTCAAAGCCGTCATCGTATTCTGTGGTGCATTGGCCGCGAGCTGGATGGTTATGGCCGCGGCATCGCGCGTTCTCGGCGGAGCCTTTGCCTTTTCCGGAAGACAGCCGGTTCAACCGGTCACCCATTGAGAAGGTGCAACATGCCGCTGAACTTCACGCTCGCACTGCGCAATCTCTTCCACGACCGGTTGCGGTTCGTAGCCACGATGATCGGCATCGTGTTCTCGGTGGTGTTGGTGCTCATTCAGATGGGGCTTTATCTCGGCTTCGGCCGTGTGGTCAGCACGATGATCGATCACGCATCCGGCGACCTTTGGATTGTTCGCCAGGGCACCAAATGTTTCGAGGATCCTTCGCTGCTCGATGCCCGCATACGGGACGACGTGCTCGCGACAGCCGACGTGAAAAGCGCGGTGCCGATCGTGATCGGCTTTTCGGATTGGCGCCTGCCGAGCGGCGAGATGACGCCTGTATTCGTCGTCGGCACAGATTTGAAGAGCGGCGGATTGCAGCCGTGGAACATCACCGATGGGTCGGTGGACGCGCTCAAGGCCGAT
This sequence comes from Pseudolabrys sp., assembly GCA_036278575.1. Classification (GTDB taxonomy): domain Bacteria; phylum Pseudomonadota; class Alphaproteobacteria; order Rhizobiales; family Xanthobacteraceae; genus Pseudolabrys. The sequence goes on from DASUKT010000237.1 coordinate 4,930, forward strand.
GAAGCGGTCGCGGTGGATCAAACATATTACAAGCGTCTCGGCGTGAACGGTCTCGGTTCGACGGCTGACCTGCGCGGCAGACCTGTTCGCGTGGCGGCGGTTACCGATGGCATCCGCTCGTTCACAACGACTCCATATGTCTTTGCGGACCTCAAGCACGCGCAGGACTATACCGGCATTCCGGCCAACAAGATCAGCTATCTTCTCGTCACGCTGAAGCCCGGCGCTGATGTGGCACAGGTGCAGCACGCGCTCCACGCCGCAGTCCCGAATATCGAAGCGTTGACGCCCGCGGCATTTCGCGACCGCAGCCGCTCGTTCTGGCTTTTCGGCACCGGGGCTGGCGCGGCGCTGTTTGCGGGAGCGTTGCTCGGCCTCATCGTCGGTACGGTCATCGTGGCGCAGACGCTTTATTCCAGCACCAAAGACCACATCGATGAATTTGCCACCCTGCGCGCGCTCGGTTCATCCAATGCCTATATCTACCGCGTGATCATTTATCAGGCGTTGTTGAGCGCCGTCATCGGCTTCTGCTTTGCCGCGGCAATTGGTTTTGCCGTAGTGGAAGTGACGACAAAAGGTGCGCTTCCGATTGTTATCACGCCGACGCTTGTGGCAGCGATCCTCGCCCTCACAGTCGCGATGTGCATCGCTTCGGCTCTTGCCGCCATTCTGCGCGTGCTGCGCATCGATCCAGTCATGGTGTTTACCCGATGAGCCGAAATCTCTATCCGATCAATCAACCGGTCCTCGAGGCGAGGGGTATCACGCAGGTATTGGGCACAGGCGCCGCCAAAGTCCATGCTTTGAAGGAGGTAGATTTCGCTCTCCGCGGTGGGGAGTTGGCATTGTTGATGGGACCCTCGGGGAGTGGAAAAACGACGCTGCTGTCGGTGCTCGGCTGCATGCTGACTCCGACGGTCGGAACCGTCTCGGTGTGCGGCAAATCGACCACCGGCGCCGATGCCGAGGAGCTTGCGCGCCTGCGGCGAGACCATGTGGGATTTGTCTTTCAGTCCTACCACCTGTTCTCGACGTTGACGGCCGCAGAGAACGTGCAGCTAGCGCTCGACGTGCGTGGGCGACGCGGCAACGATGCCAGGCTTCGTGCACGCAATGCATTGGTGCGGGTCGGTCTTGCTGATAAGTTCGCGGCAACACCGCGCGAACTCAGCGGCGGCGAGCAGCAACGCGTGGCAATCGCACGTGCGATCGTTTCCGATCCGTCCGCGATCCTGGCGGACGAGCCGACGGCGGCGCTGGACAGTGAAAACGGTCAATCGGTGATGACCATACTTTCGAGCATTGCCAGAGAGTCGACGCGGGGTGTTCTGGTGGTCGGACACGATCCACGCCTGATGCCGTTCGCCGATCGGATCATTTCCATCGCCGATGGCCGTGTTGTCGACGAGCGGTCAGGCGGGACCGGCGCACCTCGGTTGCGGGCCGCCGGGGGATCGTGAAGCCTGACGGCCGCATCAGTTGGCGCGCGGAACTGGCGCGTCTGGGATTGCGCTGGTTTGTGAAGCGCTCCGGGCGGCACAGAGGCGTCGCACGGACGCGGCATCGCTTTCGCGCCATGGAAGTCCTCATTCCGCGCCCGCCGCGCAGTACACGAACCCGGCACATTACGGTTGGCGACATCAAGGCCGATCTGGTGGAAACGCCTGCCTCGCATTCCGGGCGCCGCTGCGTTCTGTACCTTCATGGGGGCGCCTACCGGGTAGGGGCGCCATCGACCTATCGGCACTTCACCTGGCGCGTGGCAAATATGGCGCGCGCGCGCGTGCTCGTGCCCGATTACAGGCTGGCGCCCGAGCATCCGTTTCCCGCGGCATTGGAGGACGCGGCGACGTCGTATCTCTGGCTTCTGACCGATGGCGCCGATCCGCGCCAGATTGCAATCATCGGCGATTCAGCGGGCGGTGGTCTGGCGCTGGCACTGCTTCTGAAGTTACGCGACGACGGCATCGTGCTTCCGGCTGTGACGGTCGCGATGTCGCCCTGGACCGACCTTGCCTTGACCGGCGCATCGTTGATCGGCAACGCAGCCGCCGATCCGATGATCAATGCGGATGATATCCCCGGCTTTGCAGCCGACTATCTTGCTGGCACGGATTCGCGCAACGCGTACGCCTCGCCGCTTTATGGCAAATGCACCGGGCTACCACCGGTAATGATCCAGGTTGGAAGTGACGAGGTTTTGCGCGATGACGCTGTTCGGATGGCGCAGAGGCTGCATGCGGCCAAAGTTCCCGTCGTATTGCAGGTTTGGCACCGCATGCCACATGTGTGGCAGCTGCTGGCCCCTGTTCTTCCAGAGGCACGTGCCGCACTTGCAGAAGCTGCACGCTTTGTCGACTGGGCGATAGCTGGGCAGCCACACACAAAGCTCCCGACCTGGACGACTTTGTAGCGTGGATTCCTCGGTCAGGCGGAGGAACACCCGGCTATGCGAGTTCATTTGTGACGTGCTATGCGCGGACCTTGTTCGTTCCTCTCTCCATTTTCGGTGGTGTTGTTGCTGCTTGCGAGTGGAACCGGCGCGGGCGCGACGTCGTCGCAATCGTCGCTTTGCCTGATGCTGGAGTCGGCCGCACGCGCCAACGATCTGCCGGTTGCGTTCCTCGCCCGTATCGTTTGGCGCGAGAGTCGGTTTGATCCCCATGCGGTTGGACCTGCGACGCGCGGTGGCGCTCACGCGGAAGGCATCGCTCAGTTCATGGCAAGCACCGCGTCGGATCGTGACCTGGCGGATCCGTTCGACCCGGTGCAGGCGCTGCCCAAAGCGGCCGAATATCTGCGCGACCTACGCGACCAGTTCGGCAATCTTGGGCTCGCCGCCGCCGCATACAATGCCGGGCCTGGCCGCGTGCGCGGATGGCTCGACGGCGTGCGCACGATGCCCCAAGAGACTCGACGCTACGTGGAAGCGGTCAGCGGCCGAAGCGTTGACGAGTGGGCTCACGCCGGCCGTGTCGCGATGGTTACGCCACATACCGACTGCCTTAAGCTGCTCGCTTCCTTGCAGCAGGGCCCAAGTCGCTTCTTTTATGAACTAAAGAACCGGGTGACCGCAGCAATCGAAAAACCGTGGAGCGTCGAGCTTGCTGCGGGGTTCTCGCGCTCGCATGTGCTCGCAGCGTATGCACACTTGATGGATAAGCTTTCCGCCTTGGTCGGCGCACACGACCCGATCGTGACAAGCACGGTTTTACGCAGCCGTGGCACCCGTCCGCTCTTTCAAGCGCGTATAGGTGTGGAGAGCAGGGAGGCAGCGAACGGAATTTGCAGCAAGATAAAACGCGCCGGTGCTGCTTGTCTGGTTCTGCGGATGACTTCACGCCGATGATGAGCTTCTGCAGGCGCGTGCCCCGCACCGTGAGGGCAGGGCACGCCATTGCTTGTTTCCCGGGTGACGGGACGCGAAGCGCCTCGCTCAGACCGTCAGCGGTGCGGTCGGCTCACTGATGTGCTCATGCTCGTGCTCGGAGGGCATCGTCTCCCCCGTGGCCGGCAGTTGCAGCACGGTTACGCGTTGTCCTTCAACCAAATCGGTGACGAGCACGATATTTCCATCGGGGAACTCGAGCGCATCATGATGGACGGTTGGACGATCCAGGTCGACCTGCCGGAATCGTGCCACTCTTTGCCCGAGCTTACGATTGCGAAAGAGAGGAAACGCCGGCTCGCTTTCGGCATCGCTCTCGAACGCAACTTCCGTCCCAGGCATCAGACAAACGGCGACGTCTGGCTCGGCGGAAGTAGCAAAACCGCGGGTCAAGGAGTTCCGGAATCGAGTCGAAACCAATTCGTCGCCGACGCGGGCGGCTCTGGATGCGACTGTATGGAGGCTATAATCGCACATCTCGATACTCCTCTGCTGTGAACAGCAACCGGCTGTTCATTAGGGAGAAGTCGCCGTCAGCGGCTGCGGATTGCCGGGGGGCTTATCAAAAAGCCGTGAACGCAGAAGCTGCGTTCACGGCAGCAGCAGATTCTTACGCTGCGTGCTTCCAGTCGATGACGATCGCGATCCAAGCGTGTTGATCCCTTTCCAGGCGCAGCCGATAAGGTGCCCATCCGCGCTCCCGCAGCCTCATCGAGACATCCGCGGCATCGGCGGATTCGGGCACGGTAAAGCCGGCATTTACGCGTCCTTTTGGGGTATCGACGAATACCCGGCGGCGATAGTGTGGCATTTTTTTCATCACAGCAGTCACGCCCGCGGGATGCCGGTAGGTTGCCGGCAGCAAAAACCCATCAAAGGCGGGAAGGCCGGCTCCGGTTGCCCGGGCGACATGCACGCTACGTGGTGATAGTTTGGATAAATTCCAAGAGAGAAGGATGGTTGTGCTGCGGTGCGCGGCAGGACGGTCCGGTTGAATGTGTGGCCGTCGGCAATTTGGAGTCTTGAAGCCGTGTGCCGGAAGCCGGGCGGAAAGTGATCGTACCGCGGCGGCGCGGAAAAGCCAGCCGTACCCCCTCCGGCTATAGATTCCGTCTTACACGTGGATTGCCGTCGCTTCCCTTTGCCATCGGTCGGGAGAAGATGCTTTATGACCTTGGGAACCGGGCGAGATTTTGCCCGGTAGGTCATCGAGAATGACGACGCTCACGATCCGCCGCCCTGACGATTGGCATGTCCATTTCCGCGACGGTGAAATCCTGAAATCCGTTGCGCCGTACACCGCAGCGCAGTTTGCGCGTGCGATCGTGATGCCCAATCTGGTG
>DASUKT010000238.1:0-4284 GCA_036278575.1 Pseudolabrys sp.
CATGTGAAAGCTGCGCTCGATATCTTGCAGAAGGCGGAGCGGCCCGTGATCGTCGCGGGCGGCGGCGTGCGCGCGTCGGGGGCGGCAAAGGAGCTTGTCGCGCTCGCCGAAGCGCTGCAAATTCCCGTTGCCACTTCGCTCAACGGCAAGGACAACATCCCGGGCACGCATCCGCTGTCGATCGGTGTCGTCGGCAGTTATTCGCGCGAGAGCGCCAATCGCGTCGTCAATCGCGCCGATCTCGTCTGTTTTATCGGCACCGAAACGGGCGGCATGACCACACATTTCTGGGCGGTGCCGAAGATCGGCACGCTGGCGATCCAGATCGATATCGAGCCGGAGTCACTTGGCCGCAATTATCCGCTGCAAGCCAGCGTGCTCGGCGATGCGAAAGCCATTCTTTCGCGCATGCTCGCACAAGCGGACAAGGCGAGCGCGAGCAAACGCCGAGCCTGGATCGAAGAGATCAGCGAAATCCGCGCCGAGTGGTACGCAAAATACAAGCCAATGCTGGAGTCCGACGCGGTGCCGATCAACCCGGCACGCATTTGCCACGAATTGAGCAAGAACGTTCCGGACAATGCCATTGTCGTCGTCGACACCGGGCACGCCGGCATGTGGATGGGCGGCATGTACGACCTGCGTACCGCGACTCAGAGCTACATGCGCAGCGCCGGCCATCTTGGCTGGGCGTTTTGCGCCGGCATCGGCGCCAAAGCCGCATGTCCGGATCGTCCGGTGGTCGTTTTCACCGGCGACGCGGGGTTCTGGTATCACATCGCCGAAATCGAGACGGCCGTGCGCTGGAAGATCAATTCGATCACTGTCGTCAACAACAACGGCGGCGGCAACCAGTCGAAACGCGGCTTCGACCGCGCTTATGGCGGTACGCAGACCGAGCAGGCGCGCGAATTATGGACCTATAACAAGATGAACTTCGCCAGGCTTGCAGAGGACATGGGTGCCCTTGGCATCCGCGTCGAAAACCCCGCGGATATCGCGCCGGCGCTCAAGCGCGCGTTATTGGCCGACCGGCCCGTCGTCATTGACATCGCCACCGACATCGAGGCCCTGGCGCCGGCCGCGGTGGCATAGAGCAAATTTTGCGAGTTCCAACGGCTGGCGGGCGCCCGCGCGCCTGCCAGGTTGGATTTCGTTGAAATTCCGGCAATCGCGGAATCAAAGTTCTCGTCTGAACGGCCGATCCATGGAAAACTGGCGGCCGTTCGGGAAATTACGCACATATCGGGTTCATGCTGACACCTCAGCACGCGGCGATTCGGCTTCTCAAGCTGATGATGGTGGCCTCTCTGGTGCTGCCGGCGCTGCTGTTCTCATTCGCCGCATGGGTCAGTTACCGCAACACGGAGAAGGTGGCCGATGAGCGAATTGAGAGGTCGCTCGATATTCTGCACGAGCACGCCCTCAAGGTCTTCCAGACCGTCGAGCGTACATTCGCCGAAATACAGGAGATTCTGCGCGGAACGACAGACATCGGCATCGCCAATAACGAAGCGGCCTTGCACGAACGCTTGAAAAAGATTGTCGACGCCATGCCCCAATTGCGGGGAATCGCCATCATCAGCCGCGATGGCCATGCCCTTGTGACCTCCAATTCATTTCCGGTACCGAAAGATACGACCTTCGCCGACCGCGATTATTTCCAGGCGCAAAAAGACAAAATCGCCGGGACCTACATCAGCGATATTCACCATCCGCGCATGGGGGGCCTCGATGCTTACTTTTTTACGCTGTCGCACCGGCGCACTTTGCCTGATGGCACCTTTGATGGCGTGATTTCCGTAGCGGTTCTTCCAACCTATTTCGAAAAGTTTTATGCACGCATGGCGCACAGCGAAGGCGACTATCTGGCCATGGTGCGCAGCGACGGCGGCTTCCTTGCGCGCTTTCCCGTTCCGCACGATCGGGCAACCAAGCTTGGCGCCAATAGCGAATTTCTCAGGGACATTTCGAATGGCATCGATCACGCGATTTTCACGGTGCACTCGCAAGTCGATTACGTCGATCGAAGGATCGGTTATCGGAAGCTGACCGGATTTCCGGTTTACGTTGCGGCCGGCACGACCCAGTCCGCCATTCGGGCGGAATGGCTGACCTATATGAGCAGCCATTTGATCTTTGGCGTGCCGGTCACGGCACTGCTGTTTACGGTGCTTTGGATCGCATTGCGGCGGACGCGCCGTCTCTACGAAGAAGCGGAACGCCGTGAAGTCGCAGAAGGCGCTCTGCGGCAGGCTCAGCGACTGGAAGCGCTCGGTCAAATGACCGGCGGTGTCGCGCACGATTTCAACAATCTGCTGATGGTGGTGAACGGGAGCGTGCGCCGGCTGCGGTCCGAGTTGACCGACAAGAAATATGTCCGGCTGCTCGATATGATCGCAACGGCGACACAGCGCGGCGAGAACCTCACGCGGCAGCTTCTGACGTTTTCAAGGCGGCAGACATTGACACCGGAGGTCATCGATCTTTCGCAGCGCTTGCCGATGCTGAAGGAATTGCTGGCGCGTTCGTTGCGCGGCGATATTGAAATCAAGGTCGAAGTACCGGATGAGATCTGCGCTGTCCGCATCGATCCGGGCGAGTTCGAACTTGCCATTCTCAATCTCGCGATCAATGCGAAAGACGCGATGGAGAGCGGGGGCACGCTCTCCATTCGCGCCAAGCCTGTAACGTTGAAGGGCGAGGCGAGCGCCGACAGCCTTCGCGGCGAGTTCGTCGCCATTCGCATCGCTGACACGGGCGCCGGCATTCCGAGTGAACTTCTGCCGCGCGTTTTCGAGCCGTTCTTCACGACAAAGGAGGTCGGAAAGGGAACCGGCCTTGGTTTGAGCCAAGTCTACGGATTTGCGAAACAGTCGGGCGGCACCGCGACAATTTCCAGTGCGGAGGCGCGCGGCACGGCAGTTACGCTTTACCTGCCGCGCAGCCAGGAAACGCCGAGCCAGCCGTCATCGAGCGACCGGGCCCCGGCGCAACCGATTGCTGCCGGCTCGGTGTTGCTCGTCGAGGACAGCGCCGAGGTCGCCGAGGTCAGCGCCGGTTACTTGCAAGAACTGGGCTATACCGTCGAGATCGCCAACAACGCCCGAGGAGCGCTCGATAAATTAAAAAGCAAGTTCTTCGATCTCGTCTTTTCCGATATTCTGATGCCAGGCGGCATGAACGGACTCGATCTCGCGCGCGAGGTGGCCAGTCGATATCCGGCGATCCCGATATTGCTTGCTACCGGCTACAGCGCGAGTGCGCAGGACGCCGTTCGCCAGGGTTTCGTCGTGCTGCAAAAGCCTTACAATGTCCCGGCGCTAAAGGAGCGCATTCGCCTCGCGCGCGAACGTGCCAGAGCAAGAGCCCTGGCCACGGCGCCGAAGTAGGATTCAGCGGAGCGGCGGGCCTATGTAGCGGAATTTCTGCGCCCGTTTCGCGTTGTCGACCTCGGTCGTGTAGACGTTGCCTTTGCTGTCGATGGCAAGGTTGTGCACCCAATGAAACTGGCCGGCGTTGCGGCCGCTATGGCCGAACGAGCTAAGCTCCTGGCCCGTCTCACGCGAGAGCACGTGCACTTCGTTGTTCGCGCCGTCTGCGCTGATCAGATAACTCTGCTTGGCGTCGGGCCACAGAGCGAGCCACCACATTGATCCTTGCAGCTTCGTGTTCTTTTCGACGAAGAACTCCTTCACGAACGTGCCGTCCTTGTGAAAGACCTGAATCCGGTTGTTCTGGCGGTCGCAGACATAGACGAGCCCATCCTTTGCGATACGCACGCAGTGGACCGGATTGGCGAATTGTTGCGGAGGCTGCCCGTTTGGATCAAAGGCGGCCAGCTTCTCGTCGGTCGGCTTTTTGCCGTACGCGCCCCAGCGCCGTTTGTACTTCCCGGTGTCGGCATCAAAAACGATAACGCGATGGTTGCCGTATCCGTCCGCGATGTAGACTTCGTTCGTGACCGGATCGACCTCGGTGTCGGCCGGACGGCCAAGCTTGGTCACGTCATTGCTGTCGACCTTTGAGCCGGGTCTGCCGATTTGCAGGATGAATTTTCCGTCCTGTGTGAATTTCAGGACCTGCCCATCGTCCTTGCCGTTCCCGCCGACCCATACAAAACCCTTGTAGTCGACATTGATGCCGTGCTCGTTCTCGAACCAGTCATATCCCTTTCCCGGTCCGCCCCAGGCTTTCAGCAAATTTCCATCTTCATCGAATTCCAACACCGGTGGCGCCGGCTTGCAGCATTTTGCGCGCGGCGGATTGAAGCTTGCAGCCTTT
>DASUKT010000239.1:0-7201 GCA_036278575.1 Pseudolabrys sp.
CCGGTGCTCATCATTGCGGGTGTGGTCGCGTTGATATGGGGACGGTCCTGGTTCGACAAGAAAGCGGGGCGCAAGTGATGGCTGAAGCGGATCGTCTGCTAGTGCTCGTGCGTCATGGCCAGAGCGAGTGGAATCTGAAAAACCTGTTCACGGGCTGGCGCGACGTCGATTTGACCGAGCAGGGCGTCAAAGAGGCGCGCGAAGCCGGCCGCAAGCTCAAGTCGCAAGGCCTTACGTTCGATATCGCGTTTACTTCGGCCTTAAAACGCGCGCAGCGCACGCTCGATCTGATGCTGGGCGAGCTTGGCCAGAACATGCCGATCGTCAGGAATCAGGCGCTCAACGAACGCGATTACGGCGATCTTGTCGGCCTCAATAAAGATGACGCACGCAAGAAATGGGGCGAGGAGCAGGTGCACATCTGGCGCCGCTCGTACGATATCGCGCCGCCCGGCGGTGAGAGCTTGCGCGACACCGCGGCGCGCGTGCTGCCCTATTACATCCAGGAAATCCTGCCGCGCGTCCTGCGCGGCGAACGCGTGCTCGTCTCCGCGCACGGCAATTCGCTGCGCGCGTTGGTCATGGTGCTCGATAGGCACACGACGGAAAGCATTACCAAGCTCAATCTGGAGACCGGCGTGCCGATGATCTACCGGCTCAATGCGGACTCGACTGTGGCTTCCAAGCTTGATCTCGCCGCGTGAGCGGAAAAGCCGAGATCGCCGTTCTCGATGCCGAAGCTGCGCGCGCGGTTATCGATGATTTGGCCGATATCTTGAAGGATTGCGTCGCGGGCGGCGCGTCAGTGAACTTCATGCATCCGTTCAGCCATGCGGATGCGAAAAAATTCTTTGAGAAAGTCATTCCGACCATCGCGCGCGGCGAAACGATTCTGCTTGGAGCTTGGCTTGACGGCCGCGTTGTCGGCACCGTGCAACTCGGGCTCGACACCCCGCCGAACCAGCAGCATCGCGCGGAGGTGAAAAAATTGCTGGTGCATCGTTCGGCGCGTGGCCGTGGTATCGGCGCCGCTCTTATGCAGCACATCGAGGCGGTGGCGAAAAAGCATGGGCGCACGCTGCTGACGCTCGACACCGCAAGCGCGGAAGCCGAGCGGCTTTACCAACATAGTGGCTGGCAACGGCTCGGCGTTATTCCGGACTACGCGATGTGGCCCAGGGGCGGTTTTTGCGACACCGTTATTTTTTGGAAAAAGCTTTAGGCGGCTCCTAAGCGGCAATTCTTCCCGCTTCCCAGCCGAGCATCGCGCGCTTGCGCGTGATGCCCCAGTGATAACCGGTGATGTCGCCGTTCTTGCCAACGACGCGGTGGCATGGGACGACGAAACAGATCGGATTTTTGCCAACCGCCGCACCCACAGCGCGGGCAGCTTTAGGCTCGCCGATTTTCCGCGCAACGCCGGAGTAGGTATCGAGATTGCCAATCGGGATATCGAGCAGCTTTTCCCACACGCGCACTTCGAAATCGGTCCCGATCAGCACCACGCGCAACGGCTGATCCGGCCGCCAGAGTGCGGTGTCGAAGATGCGCCGCGCGGTCGGTGCGGTCGCCGCGAAGTCTTCGACATATTTTGCTTTCGGCCAGCGCGAGCGCATGTCCTTCAGCGCGGCGCGCTCCCTGCCTGCGTCGGCGAGCGCGAGACCGGCAAGACCGCGCGGCGTCATCATCACCAGCGCCGTGCCGAACGGGCTCGGATGGAATCCATAGCTAATCGTCAGTCCTTCGCCGCCCGCCTTCCATTCGCCGGGCGACATCGCTTCGTGCGTAACGAACAGATCGTGCAGGCGGCCGGGGCCGGATAGGCCGACCTCATACGAGGTGTCCAGCACGCTAGCCGACGAGCGCAACAGTTCGCGCGCGGAGTTGAGCGTGAGCGCCTGCAGGAAAGCTTTCGGCGTCAGCCCGCACCATCGGCGGAAGAGATGATGCAGATCGGTCGCGGTGACGCCCGCGGCTTCGGCAATCGCTTCGATTTCCGGCTGCGAACGCCAGTTGCCGCGGATATGGGCGATCGCACGCCGCACGACGTCATAATCGGCTGCGGCTGTCGGCAACGGCGCAAGGTCCGGAAATCGCTCTGATATCACATGGTTTGCAAGGCTCATGGTCCTGCCGGTGTTTGCGAGGTTCAGTGTCATGCAGTCTATCTAGGCCGCGCCTCGTGCCGTAACCACCCGATTTCTGCCTCTTTTTCCCTCCCCTGAAAGGGGAGGGTGATCGCCGCGGCGCGGCGATCGGGTGGGGTAAGTGGAGTGGACTAGCGTCCGCACACGCCTCGCGTCCCTCCCCCCGCAAGCGGGGAGGGATCAAGAAAGAGCCGTCCTTGTCGGTCCGCGTTTTGCTTCATTGAGCGCGGCGGAAAGTGCCGTTGCAAAGCTCGCTTTTTCGTCGGGACCAAGAAAATTGCCGATGGCGAGCTTTTTTCCGCGCGAAACCAGAAAGAGCCGTTCGATGCCGAATTCCTCGTGGCTGATTTTGTCGAGTCTTACCCAGAGCGGATTGAGCACCCATTCGCGCACCACGCCCCGGTGGCTGACCTTGCGCACCTTGAGGCTCAGGGCGGTGACGGTCACCTCCTCATAGGCCGCCGCGCGCCCGTAATTAATGCGGAAAGCAATATAGAGCAGCAGCACGTCAAGCCCGCAGAAGCCGAACACAGGCCACGCGCCGGCGAGCAAAAATACGATGCCGGCAACGAAGCTGCTGACGCCGAACACCAACATCACGAGGATGAAGCCAACCCGCCCCAGCGAACGGTGTGGCGTGATCACCGCGGAAAAGATCGTGGGTTCGAGATCACTGGCGTTGTCGGCGGTCATGGCGCTCACTATACCGAAATGATGGTCAGAAAGGCGATCCGCAAGGGCGTGAACAAGAGCGCAAGCGGGGGTGCGAAAAACTCCGTAAAAAAAGCGCTGCGCAAGGCGCGCGCAAAAAAAGCGGCGCGCCTCAAGCCTGCGGGCAAGCAGGCGAAGGCGGACGCAAAAGCGGCAAGCGGCGCGTTACCGCAATGGACGCCCGCGCAGATCGAAGAGGCGTTCCGCCGCTTCAGGGCGGCAAACCCCGCTCCCGAAACCGAATTGAAATATCGCAACCCGTTCACGCTGCTGGTTGCCGTCGTGTTATCGGCGCAGGCAACCGACGCGGGCGTCAACAAGGCGACGCCGGCGCTCTTTGCCGCCGCCGATACGCCGGAAAAAATGGCGGCGCTCGGCGAGGCGCGCATCCGCGACCACATCAAGACCATCGGGCTCTACCGCAACAAGGCAAAGAACGTCGCGGCATTGTCCGAGAAGCTGGTCGCCGGGCACGGCGGAAAAGTGCCGCGCACCCGCGAGGAGCTGGAGGCGCTGCCGGGCGTGGGACGCAAGACGGCAAACGTCGTGCTCAATGTCGCGTTCGGCGAGCCGACCATCGCGGTCGACACCCACATCTTTCGCGTCGGCAACCGCACCGGCCTTGCCGTCGGCAAAACTCCGCTCGACGTCGAGCAGAAGCTCGAGGCGGTGGTCCCGCCCGAATACAAGCGCCACGCTCACCATTGGCTTATTCTGCACGGACGCTACACTTGTCTCGCGCGCAAGCCGCTTTGCGAAAAATGCATTATCGCGGACTTGTGCCAGTGGCCCGGAAAGACGGTTGCGGCCTAATGCGGAGGTGCGCGGATGCAAGGCTTACGGGCCGCCGGCAGACACAAAACGGCCGCATCCTATCTCGCGCAAGCAGGGTTGCCGCAGAGAGCGGTTGCGGCCTGGCTCAGGCTGGAGCCTCGTTTCAGTAGAAGCTTTTCGCGCGACGTCGCCGCAGGAAAGAAGTTCTGGCGCGGCGGCGCCAATTTGCTGGCCAAGCTGCCGAAGAAATCGAAACGCACGCAAAATCAGGAGCTCGCTGCCGACGCGATCAAGGCGCTTTGCCGCGGCGCGCGCGAAGAGTTTTTGACGCGCCATGTGGACGCGCTCTATCGCAAGCTCACGCAAAATCTGCGCAAGTTCTTGCGCGTGGAAGATATCGTCTATGAGGCCGCAAAACTGGTGCCCGGTCTCGTCCCGATGCGCAAGGAAGTCGCCGACGAAAGCGAGCTTATGCAATCCGAAAAAGACGGCGTCGAAATTGACCAGGGAATTTTTCTGGCGCATGCGCTCGCAAACGCGCCGACGGGGATGCATCTCTGTCACGCGATGCTGCTGCCGCGGCCGGAATCGATCGATTATACGCTCAAGTACCTGAAGGACGGTTTCGTTGACTTTGGCCCCGCACGCGTGGAGCGGAAGGGAAAGGCCGCGGTGGTCAGCATCCAGAATCCGCGATTTCTCAATGCCGAGGACGACTCCACCCTCGATGCGACCGAAACGGCGGCGGATATCGCGATCCTTGATGCGGCGACGCAGATTTGCGTGCTGCGCGGCGGGGCGGTCGATCATCCGAAATACGGCGGGCGGCGCGTCTTTTGCAGCGGCATCAATCTCACGCACATCTACCACGGCAAAATTCCTTTTCTTTGGTACATCCGCCGCGATATGGGCATCGTGAACAAGCTCATGCGCGGCGTCGCGCGCGAAGATCGCAACCCCGACGAAATTTACGGCGGCACCCGCGAGAAGCCCTGGATCGCGCAAGTCGATGCCTTCGCCATTGGTGGCGGCTGCCAGTATTTGCTTGCAGTCGATTACGTGGTCGCCGCCGGCAATGCCTACATGACCTTGCCCGCGCGCAAGGAAGGCATCATTCCGGGCGCTGCGAATTTGCGCATGACACATTTTACGGGCGCGCGCATTGCGCGGCAGGCGGTCTTGATGGATCGCCGCATCGAGTGCGATTCGGCCGAAGGCCGCTCGATTTGCGACGCTGTCGTGCCAACAGACGACGTCGACGCCGCAGTGGCGCGCGTCGTTGAGGACTTCGCGAATTCCGGCGTGGTCAGCGCGGCCGGCAACCGGCGCGCTTTTCGCGTCGCCGAGGAGCCACTCGATCTCTTCCGCAAGTATATGGCCGTCTATTGCCGCGAGCAGGCTTATTGCCATTTCAGTCCGGCGCTGATCGCCAATCTCGAAAAGCACTGGCACGCCGCGCAACGAAAACTTTGACCGGCCGAGTTGGAGAGTAGTTATGCCGGGTTTGCATTTGAAAGGCGCTGACCTTTCGCCCCGCAAGCAAGATATCGAGCCGATCGAGCTTGCTTCGCACGACGAACTTGCGGGCCTGCAACTCGGCCGGCTGAAATGGATCCTTAATCACGCCTACAAGAACGTTCCGCACTACAAAACGAAATTCGATCAGGCCGGCGTGCATCCGGACGACCTGAAAACGCTCGCCGACCTGAAAAAATTTCCACTCACCACCAAGGACGATCTGCGGCAGAGCTACCCATTCGGCATGTTTGCGATCCCGCGCGAGCAGGTGATCCGCATTCATGCGTCATCCGGCACGACAGGCAAGGCGACGGTCGTCGGCTACAGTCAGCGCGATCTCGAGGTTTGGGCGAGCGTCATGGGCCGCAGCCTGCGTGCGGCCGGCTGCCGGCCCGGCATGCTGGCGCAGAATTCATACGGCTACGGCCTGTTCACCGGCGGTCTTGGATTTCATTCCGGCGCCGAGCGGCTGGGCATGACGGTCGTGCCGCTTTCCGGGGGCATGACCGAGCGGCAGGTGACGTTGATTGTCGACTTCAAGCCGGACGTGATTTTTGTCACGCCCAGTTACCTGCTCGCGATCCTCGATGAATTCCGCCGCCAGGGACTTGATCCGCGCAAGAGCTCGCTCAAGATCGCAATGTGCGGAGCGGAGCCATGGACCAACGCCATGCGTGCGGAAATTGAAGAAGCATTCGATGTGCATGCGATCGACAATTATGGACTGTCGGAAGTCGTCGGTCCCGGCGTGTCCTGCGAATGCATCGAAAGCAAGGACGGCTGCACCATCTGGGAGGATCACTTCTATCCCGAGGTGATCGATCCTGCGACCGGCGAGGTGCTGCCCGACGGGCAATCCGGTGAGCTCGTGTTTACGACCCTGACCAAGGAGGCAATGCCGGTCATTCGCTATCGCACGCGCGACCTGTCGCGGCTATTGCCGGGCACCGCGCGCAGCATGCGGCGAATGGAGAGGGTGATCGGGCGTTCCGACGACATGATGATCGTGCGCGGCGTCAATGTATTTCCGAGCCAGATCGAAGGCATCATTTTGAAGGATGAGCGGCTGGCGCCGCATTTCGTCATTGAACTGCGCCGCGTCGAGCGGCTCGACGATATCACCGTTATCGTTGAGGCGCGGGCTGGCGTGAGCGAGGGTGCCTATGAAGCCTGCAATCGCGATCTTGCGGCGCAGATCAAAGGGCTGATCGGTGTCACGGCCTCGGCGCGTACCGTAAAGCCGGGTGTTGTCGACCGTTCGCTTGGCAAAGCAAAGCGCGTCATCGATTTGCGCGGGAAAAATAAGTGACGGTGATTTAACGTCCTGCCGCGATCAGCTCGACGCGTTTTCCCAAACGCTTATGTACGTGCACCATGAAGGCCATGGCGAAAATCGGAGTCGTCAGGTTAACGACCGGGATCGACACCAGCAACGCGATCATCATGCCGGCAACAAAGACATAACCGGCGTGCTGCTTACGCAGCAGCTTTGCCTCATCGGCGGAGCGGAAGCGCATGGCGGCGAGTTCGAAATACTCTCGTCCGAGCAGGTATGCATTGGCGAGAAACAGAATAACGACACCCAATCCGGCAAACAGCATAAACGGCAGCGCGCACGCGTAAACGATGAGCGCAAGGGCTGCGAACTTCATGCCCTCGATCACCGCGCGGACGAAGGGCAGGGCGTTGCCCCGCGGCTCGGCAGGATAGTGCTCGCGCTCGACCGCGTCGGCGACGTCGTCGACGAAGAAGCTGCCGACGAAGGCGGTGACCGCAGGCATGAGAAACAGTGCGCCCGTGAGGATGCCGAGGCCCGCCATCACCGATAGGACCCAGGCGAGAAGCTGCCACGCGGCGTGCGGCGCAAAGCCGTAAGTTGCCTCGGCCCAGTTGGCGCCGTTTTCGGCGAATGCCGAAAACACGCGCTCCAGTCCGATGCCGATCACGACGATGAGAATGAGCGCAAGGCCGATGGCCTTCACGAGCACGCCGCGCAACGGCGCCGTGAACATTTGCGCAAGCGCTTTGAGTGCGGCGTCCAGCATGTTGGG
>DASUKT010000240.1:0-5146 GCA_036278575.1 Pseudolabrys sp.
AGTGTGTGTCTCGCGGAGCGAAGTCCTCGCACTGTTGCTGCAATCAGTGGCCATTCGGTTCAACGCCGCTTTGTATTCCAGTTGCTGCCGCTACTCCGCGATTCTCTGCAAAAGTGCGGAGGTTGCCGTTCGGAAAAATTATTTAAAAGCAATC
Organism: Pseudolabrys sp.; assembly: GCA_036278575.1. Classification (GTDB taxonomy): domain Bacteria; phylum Pseudomonadota; class Alphaproteobacteria; order Rhizobiales; family Xanthobacteraceae; genus Pseudolabrys. The sequence continues at coordinate 155 of DASUKT010000240.1, forward strand.
GCTTGCGGAAACCGTACTAAATCTGCGCAGTCGGGAGGTTTAGAGACAAATGGCCGGAGAGAACGAATTTCGGGTCTCGGCCGGTGCGCCGCAGTCCGGAGGTTTTCGTGCGAAGCCCGTGGTTATTGGCGATTTCACCGCGCCAAAACCCAACGGAGAATGTTGGTCGCGGTAAGACTGGCGGAGAGGGAGGGATTCGAACCCCCGATACGGTTACCCGTATGCCGCATTTCGAGTGCGGTGCAATCGACCACTCTGCCACCTCTCCGGAGGCTGAAAATGGCCTAAAATGGCCACTAACGGTCGGCGCTATGTAGCCAAGCAGGCCGAGACAGACAAGGGTGCGCCGTCGTATTCTGGCAGAATTCAATCCGGGGCCAAGGCCCTCGAGGCGAGTGCGATGAACTTCAACGGTATCCGCACCGAACTGCGCAACATTGCTTATACGATGGTGCTGGTCGCGATCACCACGGCCGGCGTCTACTACCTGGTCTGGCAACCGGGCATCACCCACGGTTCTGTCGTCTTCATTATTCCGGTCGTCATTGCCGCCGCTCAGTGGGGCATTATTCCCGCGCTCGTCGCCTCCATTTCGGGCGTGCTCGCTTCGGCATACTTCTTCTTCCCGCCGCTTTACAGCCTGCGTGTCAAAGATCCGCATGAGATCATCAACCTGACGCTTTTTACGTTCGTCGCGATCGTGGTGAGCCAGCTCGCCATGCGGCTCAAGCGGCAGGCCGAGCTCTCGCGCCAGCGCGAAATCGACATGCGCGATCTTTACGCGTTTTCACGCCGGCTGGCCGTTGCATTCGGGGTATCCGATATCCATGCCGCGATCGAAGACCATCTCGCCAACGTCACCCAACGCAAAGTCGTGCTGCTGGCGGGTGGCCGTGATGCCGGCGGCGGCCGGCGCGCGAACCTGCTCGTACCCGAAGCGGTGTTGACGAAAGCCGCGGAGGTCGCGGCGGCACAAAGCGAGCCGGCGAGCGGCGTCACGGTGAGGCACGCGAATGGTGAAATTTGGCTCGTTCGGGCCGTCTCGCCCAAGACGCCCGAGTTCGGCGTGATCGCGATCAATCTCGGCCGCGAGAGTCAGGAAGGGTCCGATGCCCTGCGCGCACGTGTCGACGCGGTGCTTGCGGATGCGACAGCGACACTCGATCGGCTGGGCGTCGCGCATGCCATCAGCGAGGCGCGCATGCGTTCGCAGACCGAACAATTGCGCGAGGCGCTGATCGGTTCGGTGTCGCACGAGTTGCGGACGCCGCTCGCCTCTATCCTCGGCGCCGCGACGGTCCTGAGCGCGGCGCCCGCACTCGAGGGCGAGAACAAGCTCAAAGCACTGGTCCACGACGTGCGCGACGAAGCCGAGCGGCTCAATAACGATATCCAGAATCTGCTCGATGCATCGCGCATCAGCAGCGACGGCATCAACCCGCATTCCGAATGGGCGGATCCTGCCGACATCATTCACTCGGCGGTCGAGCGCTGCCGCCGCCGCTTTGGCGACCGCCGGATCGTGCTGGATATCCCGCGCGACTTGCCGCTGATGCACGTCGACCCGGTATTGGTGCAGCAAGCCCTCGTCCAGATTTTCGACAACGCTGCAAAGTACTCGCCGCCCGCCTCGCAGGTGAAAATCACCGCCGAGACGCAGCACGGCCAAATGGTGGTGAATGTTTGCGACGAAGGCACCGGCCTCACCGCCGCCGAGAAGGCGAAGATGTGGGATCGCTTCGCGCGCGGCGAGCGCCACGCGCTGACGACGAGCGGCTCAGGCCTTGGTCTTTGGATTGCAAATGCCTTTATGGACGCAAACGGCGGAAAGATTACCGCCGAAAGCGCCGGCGCCGGATTTGGCGCGACTATATCGATCGCCCTGCCGATCACGCTGGCAGCAGTTCCGCAGATGGAGAGCGACGCAGATGAGTGATCCATCCCCCATCGTTCTTATCGTCGATGACGAAGTTCAGATCCGCCGCTTTCTGCGCACCGGATTTGAGCTGAACGGATTTTCGGTTCATGAGTGTGGCACCGGCGCCGAAGCGATCCGCATGGCGACGCTGCAGCCAATCGATCTCGTCATCGTCGACCTCGGCTTGCCTGACATGGATGGCGCCGAGGTCGTGGAGCGTATCCGCTCCTGGTCGGCGGTTCCGGTCATCGTGCTGTCGGTGCGATCGAGCGAGGCGCAGAAGGTGCACCTGCTCGAGCTCGGCGCCGACGATTACATCGTCAAGCCGTTCGGTATGGCAGAGTTGCTCGCGCGCGTACGCGTCGCGCTGCGGCGGCAGATGCGCGCCGCAACCGGCGAACCGACCGTCAAGGTCGGCCCCCTGACCATTGATTTGTCAGCACGCGCGGTTTTCCTCAATGAGCAGCGGCTGACGCTGACGCCGAAAGAATATCGCCTGCTGCAAGTTTTGGCGCAGCACGCCGGCAATGTCGTCACGCATCAACATCTGCTGAAGGAAGTCTGGGGGTCGGTCCACGTCAACGACACGCATTATCTGCGTATCTTCATGCGCAAGCTGCGGCAGAAGATCGAACCCAAGCCGGATTCGCCGCGCATTCTGGTGACCGAGCTTGGCGTCGGCTACCGCCTCGCACAAACAGGCGACAACGAGGCGGCGCCATGGAGCGCTGTGACGCACGCCCCGACGGCCGCTGTCAAAACCGATTAAAGCTCCCGGCCGATCCGGCGGTCGAGCGAGTACGGTCCGCCACCGCGGAGCGCAATCGCCAGCGACAGAAGTCCCCACATCAGCGTGTATTCGTAGCCGCGGTGCAGCCACGAGAAGCCATGGCCCCAATAGAGGCCGAACGTGATCACGCCCATTTCAATCGCGACCGCCGCTGCGAAAAAGCGTGTGAACAGGCCAAGAGCGATGCAGATGCCGCCGACGAACTCGACGATGAGCAGCAAGACGGCAAGCGGCACGCCTTGGTGAAAGCCGTCGTGCGTGAGATTGACCGCCTGCGCCGCCGGCCCGCGCAGGACCTTGCCCCAGCCGTGCACGATGAGATTCCAGCCGACGGCGACCCGGATCAGCGGCCAGGTCAGCGGGATGACAGCCGCATAAAACGGCTCCAAAAATGGCAGCAGCGGTCGCGGCTCACGCTTGATCTCGTCCATCGTAGACCCCCGGCATAACGGGCGCATCGACCGCGCCTCCTCGACACATTAGCGAGTGGCTGTCTTTCTTGACAGGGCGCGTCTTTCCCCGCCATAAGCATCCCGCACGCGGGCCTTTGGGGTCCGCGGTGCTTTTTGAGGGGCAGTCAAGCTCCTGAGAAACAAGCAGAAACCGACTGGAAGAAGCCGGCCCGGGAAACCCCGAGTGCCGGAAACGAACACAAGGGAAAAACGATGTTCGCAGTCATTAAAACGGGCGGCAAGCAGTACCGCGTTGTCCCCGAGGACGTGATCCGGATCGACCGGGTTAACGGCCAGCCCGGCGAGATCGTCGAATTCGGCGAGGTGCTCGTCGTGGGCGGCGACACGCCGGAAATCGGCACGCCGACGGTCGCCGGCGCAACCGTTGCCGGCGAGGTGCTCCAGCACACGCGCGGCGATAAGGTGATCGCCTTCAAGAAGCGCCGGCGCAAGAATTCGCGCCGCAAGCGCGGCTACCGCCACGAGTTTTCAGTGGTCCGTATCACCGAAATCCTCACCGGCGGCGCCAAGCCCTCGAAAGAGGCAAAGCCCCGGCCGAAGCGGGAACCGAAGCCGAAGGCGGACGGTGAAACCGCCGAAGCCAAACCGGCTAAGGAGAAGACGAAAAAGCCCGCCGCGCGGGCCACAAAAAAGTCCGCCGCAAAAGGTAAAAAGAAGTGAGATGATTCCTTCACGGAATCGGTGTACACAGTAAGAGAATTCGAGAGAGCATCCTATGGCTCATAAGAAAGCAGGCGGATCTTCGCGTAACGGCCGCGACTCGGCGGGCCGGCGCCTTGGCCTGAAGAATTATGCGGGCGAGATCGTTCTTGCCGGCAATATCCTTGCGCGCCAGCGCGGCACCAAATGGCACGCTGGCCGTAATGTCGGGATGGGCAAGGATCACACGCTGTTCGCACTCATTGACGGAAAAGTTCAGTTCGCAACGAAAACCAAAGGCCGCACTTTCGTATCTGTCGTACCGACGACGGAGGCAGCGGCCGAATAAACGGTGGAACCAAATCGAGGTCCGCCGGCATTCAGTCAAACCGGCGGGGCTCACGGGCTCTGAGAAGGGGAGACGGGATGCCGGCTCCCCTTCTCGCTTTTTAACCTGGAGCCCGTGCCATGACTTTGCTGGAAGAACGACCGAGAGAGAGCTTCCGAGAAGGCAGTATCCCCGTCCTTGAGACCAAGCGGCTCACGCTGCGCGCGCCGCGCCTCGAGGACGCAAAAACGGTAACACTGCTTGCCAATGACAAGCGTATCGCCGAGAACACCGCGCGCATTCCGCATCCTTACACACTGTCGGACGCCGAGAGCTTTGTCGCGCGCGCGAACATTGCCGGCGGCGAAGTCGTGTTTCTGATTACCCGACAGGCCGAAATCATCGGCGCATGCGGCATCACCACGCTCGATAACCAGCCGGAGCTCGGCTACTGGCTCGGCGCGCCCTATTGGGGCAAAGGCTTTGCGACGGAAGCCTTGCACGCGGTGATCGATTACGCCTTCACCGATCTCGATCATCGCGCGCTTAACGCCGGCGCGCGCGTGACCAACCCGGCCTCGCGCCGCGTGCTGGAGAAGTGCGGCTTCCAGTGGACCGGCGTCGGCCTCTATCGCATCAGCGCCATCAAATCGTCGGCGCCGATCGACCGCTTTCGGCTCGAACGCGGCATCTGGTCCGCGATCAAGACGTGGGGCCGGATGAAGAAGGTGATGTGAGGTGTACCAGCCGCCGCACTTCCGCGAGGATCGGATTGAGGTTCAGCACGCGCTGATCCGCGCGCATTCGCTCGGCCTGCTGATCACAGCCGGTCCGGGCGGGTTGC
>DASUKT010000241.1:0-2933 GCA_036278575.1 Pseudolabrys sp.
ATGTTGGTTGCGGGGGTTGGATTTGAACCAACGACCTTCAGGTTATGAGCCTGACGAGCTACCGGGCTGCTCCACCCCGCGATAATCCTGCAAATGCAAAGCGCGGGCCAAGCCCCGCGCGTTCGGGCGTTATCTAGCAACAGCGGACCGCAATGGGAAGCCCTCGCCGCATGTTTACAGGCGATTGCGCCGAACGATCATGCGCGTCACTTCCGCCGGCGTGGCGGCATCCGCAGCAGCTTTGAGCGCAAGCGCCCTTTTCGCGGCCGGCCGGCTGAGGCACCGCAAGAGCCAGTCCTTCAGATGCGGCACATGGGTCAGATCCATGTCGGCCGCACGGCTGATAACGGCAGCGACGTTGAGATCGGCCACCGTGAAATCGGGGCCGGCCAAATAAGCCTGATTGGCGAGCGCCGCGTCGAGCACCCTGAACGGCTTCTCGATCACCGCAAGCGCCTCGTCGCGTTTGCCAGCATCGCGCTCCTCGACCGGCAGACGCACCGCGTGCAGCGACCAGATGTTCACACCGCGGTCCACGTCGGAGATCGCCCAGAAGCTCCATTGCCAAGCCTTCGCTTCGGCTTCGAGGGTCGACGGATAAAGCCTGCCGTTCGCGTACCTCTTTGCAAGATAAAGCGTAATGGCGAGCGACTCGAACAAGACGAACGTGTTGTCGACGATCGCGGGCAGCCGGCCGTTCGGATTGATCGCCAGGAACTCCGGCGTGCGCGCGCCGGCATCGCCGATCTCGATCGGCAGGTGCTCGTAGTCGAGCCCAAGTTCTTCAGCCATCCAGAGCGCGCGGAACGCACGCGTGCGCGCGATGCCATAGATTTTGAGACTCATCGCTCACCCCAGGGCATCGGCCACTGCTTTGCCGCAGGCTTCCGTGTTCGCCGGCCCGCCGAGATCGCGCGTGCGCAGCTTCTGTTCGGAAAGCACTTTTTCGATCGCCTTCACGATCGCGGCTGCCGCTTCGCTCTCGCCAAGATGCTCGAGCATCATCGCGCCCGACCAGATTTGTCCAATGGGATTGGCAATGCCTTGCCCGGCGATATCCGGCGCCGAGCCGTGTACCGGCTCGAAGACGGACGGAAACCTGCGCTCGGGATTGATGTTGCCGGATGGCGCGATGCCGATGGTGCCGGTGCAAGCCGGGCCAAGGTCCGACAGGATATCGCCGAACAGGTTGGAGGCGACGACAACGTTGAAGCGGTCGGGCTTCAGCACAAACAGCGCTGACAGGATGTCGATGTGATACTTGTCCCACGCAACATCGGGGAAATTCTTGGCCATCGCCTCGACGCGCTCATCCCAGTAGGGCATCGTGATTGCGATGCCGTTCGACTTGGTCGCTGACGTGAGATGCTTCTTCGGCGTTTTGCGCGCGAGCTCGAAGGCAAACTTCAGCACGCGATCGACACCGGTGCGGCTCATCACCGTTTCCTGCACCACGACTTCTCGCTCGGTGCCGGCGAACATGCGCCCGCCGATGGCGGAATACTCTCCCTCGGTGTTTTCGCGAACCACCCAGAAATCGATGTCGCCCGGCTTTCTGTTGGCGAGCGGCGACGGCACGCCCGGCATCAGTCGCACCGGACGCAAGTTGACGTATTGATCGAATTCGCGACGGAACAGGATGAGCGAGCCCCACAGCGAAATGTGATCCGGAATTTTCGCCGGCCAGCCGACGGCGCCGAAATAAATGGCGTCGTGCTTGCCGATCTGCTCCTTCCAATCCTCCGGCATCATGCGTTGATGCTTGTCGTAATAGTCGTATGACGCAAAGTCGAAATGATCCTGGCGCAATTCGAATCCGAATTTTTTCGCAGCGGCCTCCAGCACACGTACACCTTCGGGAATTACTTCTTTGCCGATGCCGTCACCCGGAATGACGGCGACGCGATAAACGCGATTGGTGGCCATAACGATATCCTTAAAATAAGTGCGGACGGATGAGTGCGGTTGAAAAGTGTATCAGCGCCTGCGCGGCAGCCCAACAGCACAAAAGCCGCCGCAGTTTCCCGCGGCGGCTTTCGCATTTGCGGAGGGCAGCTCCACAAACGAAACAGCCGCCGTTACCGGCGGCTGCATTCAAAGTCGTCGTTTCATCGTGATGAGGTTTTCGTCCTTGGCAGGCCTGGCAGCGACCTACTCTTCCAAGCCTTGAGGCTTAGTACCATTGGCGCAGGAAAGTTTAACGGCCGAGTTCGGGATGGGATCGGGTTCAGTCTCTCCGCAAATACCACCAGGCCGGCTAAGGACGAATCAGAACCCGGTAATCAGTGATCAGTAATCAGAAAGATCACGGGTTCTGCGAAGAATGCTGGTCTTTCAGGAATCAGCTCTCAGTGATCAGTAATCGGAAATTTTCTGATTACTGACTTCTGATCACCGTTCCCTGTCATGGACATTGAGTAATGAGAGCAATCAAGCCAATCGAGCTATTAGTACCGGTAAGCTCAACGCATTGCTGCGCTTACACACCCGGCCTATCAACGTGGTGGTCTGCCACGGCTCTCAAGGGAGAACTCGTTTCGAGGTGGGTTTCTCGCTTAGATGCCTTCAGCGATTATCCCGTCCGTACGTAGCTACGCTGCACTGCCGCTGGCGCGACAACAGCTCCACCAGAGGTACGTCCATCCCGGTCCTCTCGTACTAGGGACAGATCCTCTCAATTCTCCTACACCCACGGCAGATAGGGACCGAACTGTCTCACGACGTTCTGAACCCAGCTCACGTACCACTTTAATTAGCGAACAGCTAAACCCTTGGGACCTGCTCCAGCCCCAGGATGTGATGAGCCGACATCGAGGTGCCAAACGATGCCGTCGATATGGACTCTTGGGCATCATCAGCCTGTTATCCCCGGCGTACCTTTTATCCGTTGAGCGATGGCCCTTCCACGCGGGACCACCGGATCACTATGACCG
>DASUKT010000242.1:0-2283 GCA_036278575.1 Pseudolabrys sp.
CGCGCTCGCGCGCCGTGTGCTGGCGGCGCTGGCGCGCTGGAACATCGAAGCGGACGACTCGGCGGGTGCCGATCTCGCCGATATGCCGGCCGGGGTATTCGCGCGCCTCGTCGCGGAAACAGCCCTCGGTGGATTGGCGCCCGTGCCGCTGCTCGCGATGCTCAAGCATCCGCTTTGCCGTTCCGATGCAACCGGCGTCATGGCGTTGGAGCGTGCGGCGTTGCGTGGCCCACGCCCAAGGCCAGGCACCTCCGGATTGACACATGCGCTCACTACGCTCCGCGCCAAGCGCGACACACTGCACTACAGCGATCCGCGCCGCACATTGACGGATGCCGAGCTCGATTCTGCCGAATCTTTAGTGAAGTCGTTGGCTCAAGCGCTCGCGCCGCTCGGAACGTTGAAAGCGGACGAGCAGCCACTTGCCTCGATTGCAACCGCACATCGCGAAGCGGTTGAGGCCCTCGCCGGCGGGCAGCAAGAACTGGACGCCGCATTCGAGGAGATTGTCGCTTCCGGCACGCTCGTCATCGATCGCAACGACTATACTGAACTTTTTCAGGCCGCGTTGACCAACCGGCCCGTGCGCCGGCCGCTCACGCGTGCGCGTATCCGCATTCTCGGCACACTCGAGTCGCGTCTTCAACATGTCGACCGCGCAATCCTCGGCGGCCTTGCGGAAGGCATTTGGCCGCCAGAGGCAAGCGCCGACCCGTGGCTTTCGCGGCCGATGCGCCTTGAGCTCGGCCTCGACTTGCCGGAGCGGCGGATCGGCCTGTCGGCGCACGACTTTGCGCAGGCGCTGGGCGCCAAAGAGGTCATTCTCAGCCGCGCGGCCAAAGTCGCCGGCGCGCCGACCGTGGCGTCACGCTTCGTTCAGCGCCTCGCCGCGGTGGCCGGCGAAGCGACATGGAACGATGCATTGAAACAAGGCGAAAAATACATCGCCTATGCGCGCATGCTCGACGAGCCGGAGAAACCGGAACGCATCACGATGCCGGCGCCGACGCCGCCGCTCGACGCGCGGCCGAAGCAGTTAAGTGTGACCGATATCGAAAACTGGCTGCGCGACCCGTATACGATCTACGCCAAGCATGTGCTGCGGCTTTATCCGCTCGACCAGGTCGATACGCCGCCGGGTGCAGCGAACCGCGGCACGATCATCCATGGCGCCATCGCGGACTTCGCCAAGGAATTTCCCGGCGCGTTGCCTCCCGACGCGCTCGCCCGTTTGCAAAGCTTCGGCGAAAAACATTTCGCTGCGCTGGAAGACTTTCCGGAAGCGAAGGCGTTCTGGTGGCCGCGCTTCCTGCGCATCGCGCGCTGGTTGGTCGAAACGTTCGAGCCGAGCCGGCGCGCCAATCTGAAGGCGCTGTATTCCGAATGCTCCGGCAAGCTCATCATTCCGCTCGGCGGGCGCAGCTTCACGCTTACCGCACGCGCCGACCGCATCGAGCAACTGGCTGACGGAAGCTTCGCCGTTCTCGATTTCAAGACAGGTAAACCACCGAGCAACAAGCAAGTGCAGTCCGGCCTCTCGCCCCAGCTGACCCTTGAAGCAGCGATGCTGCGCGGCGGACGGTTCGGCGATATTCCGGCGGGCGCGAGCGTCTCAGAGCTTGTCTATGTCGCGCTACGCGGCAATGAGCCGGCCGGCGAAAAACAGGTCGTTGACTTCAAAGACAGCACTCCAAACGACCAGGCCGATACCGCGTTACGCCGACTCACCGAAGTTGCGGCGAAATTCTTAAAACTCGAAACCGCATACCGCCCGCTCGCGCATCCGATATGGAAGAATCATTACGGCGAGTACGACCATCTCGCGCGCGTGAAGGAATGGTCGCTCACCGGCGGCGCGGAGGAGAACGGCGAATGATCACGCGCGTTATCTCCGAAACGGTCCTGGAGCGCCAGCGGCAGGCGTCCGATCCCGCTGTGTCGGCCTGGGTTTCGGCTAACGCCGGTTCCGGCAAGACGCACGTGCTGGCACAACGCGTAATCCGCCTGCTGCTTTCCGGCGTCGATCCGGCGCGCATCCTGTGCATCACCTACACCAAGGCTGCCGCCGGCAACATGGCGACCCGTGTGTTCGACGAGCTGCGCCGCTGGACCGCGCTCGACGACGAGCAACTCGCCGCCGCCATGAAAAACGTGGGCGCGCGCGACACCGGCGAGAAGATACGCGCCCGCGCGCGAAGGCTTTTTGCATTGGCGCTGGAAACGCCGGGCGGCCTGAAGGTGCAGACCATCCACGCCTTCTGCACGCATATCCTGCATCTCTTT
>DASUKT010000243.1:0-18249 GCA_036278575.1 Pseudolabrys sp.
CCGCCCGCGACGATCCACGCTTTTGGCACTGCCGGCAGATGCGGCACCACGCGCGCGACCGCTGCGGCCGTCAGGCCGGACAGCGTTGCCGCACCGTCGGCGACTGAAAAAGCGGGCAACCCGATATTGGCAAACGCAAAGGCGTTGCGGTCGAGCGATTTGGGGCACGGCGCCGAAAAAAAAGAGTGCTCCAGCACGCGCGCGACAAAGGCATGGTCGACGCGGCCTTTCGCAGCCTGATCGCCGTCGCGATCGAGCGGAGCGCCGGTGCGCGCGCGCATGAAGTCGTCGATTAGCGCATTCCCCGGACCGGTGTCGCATGCGATCGGATCGCCGCCATCTACAAAAGTAACGTTCGCGACACCACCGACGTTGAGTACCGCGATCGGATGCGGACGATCGAGATTGCGCGCCAGAGCCTGATGAAAAATAGGCACCAGCGGCGCGCCCTGCCCGCCAATTGCGACATCGGCGGCACGAAAATCGTAGGCGACTGGGAGATTCAATCGCGCCGCGAGCGCTTCGCCATCGCCAATCTGCACCGTCAGGCGCGCGGACGGCCTGTGCAGCACGGTTTGGCCGTGAAATCCGACAATCGCAATTGTGCTCTTGTCGATACTCTCCGTTTCGACGAGGGCCTCGACCGTTTCTGCGTGAACATTCGTCACGAACCGTTCGGCTTCCGCCAGAATTCCGGGTCGGGCAAACCGGTCTTTGAGAACGGCACCTTCGTCCAATGCTCGGCGGAGCAAATTTTGCTCACTATCGGAATAGGGCCGGTAACCGACCGGACCGAACGCGGTAATGCGGTCGCCATCGGTTTCGATCAACGCCACATCGACGCCATCGAGCGACGTGCCACTCATCAGGCCGATCGCGCGAACCGCAGACACGCCACGCCCCTGTTACTTCCTGACGCTATGTCCCCGGCGGCCGGTGCCATTCGGAGCCATGCGCTGGTTGAATCCGACGGCGGACCTGTTACACCACCCGCCTTACCGAGACGATAAGGCCGCGGCATGGGCGCGTACAAATCCGACTTTCTCCACATCCTTTCCGAACGTGGCTTCATCCACCAGATGTCGGAGCCGGAGGTGCTCGATGCGGCGGCAAAGGCTGGAAAAATAACCGGCTATATCGGTTTTGACTGCACCGCCGCCTCGTTACACGTCGGCTCGCTACTGCCGATCATGATGCTGTATTGGATGCAGCAGACCGGGCACCGGCCGATCGCGTTGATGGGGGGCGGCACGACGCGCGTCGGCGATCCGTCCGGAAAAGACGAGAGCCGCCGTATTCTCACCGAGGAAGCCATCAATCAGAACCTTGCCGGCATCCGCGCAGTCTTTTCAAAATTTCTGAAGTTCGACGATGCGGGCGGCAACGCCGTCATGGCGAACAACGCGGACTGGCTTAACAAACTCAACTACATCGATTTCTTGCGTGACGTGGGTAGACATTTTTCCGTCAACCGCATGCTGTCATTCGATTCCGTGAAGCTACGGCTCGATCGGCAACAAGAGTTGTCGTTTCTCGAATTCAATTACATGGTGCTGCAGGCGTACGATTTTGTCGAACTGCACAAGCGGTACGGCTGCATCATTCAGATGGGCGGCTCCGATCAGTGGGGCAATATTGTCAACGGCATCGACCTCGGCCGCCGCATGCTCAATGCGCAACTGTTCGCGCTGACTTCACCGCTCATCACCACCTCATCCGGCGCCAAGATGGGCAAAACCGCCGCCGGCGCGGTGTGGCTGAATGCAGAGATGGTCAGCCCTTATGACTACTGGCAATACTGGCGCAACACTGAGGACGGCGACGTCGCGCGCTTTCTGAAGTTGTTCACCGTCTTGCCGCTTGCCGAAATTGGCCGCCTCGCCACGCTCAAGGGAGAGGAAATCAACGAGGCGAAGAAAGTGCTCGCAACCGAAGCGACCGCGTTGGTTCACGGGCGCACGGCCGCAGCGCAAGCCGCCGAAACGGCGCGGCGCACCTTTGAGGAAGGCGCGATCGCCGACACGCTGCCGACCGTCGAAATTCCGCGGGCCGACCTCGATGACGGATTGGGCGTGCTTATCGCATTTGCCGAAAAGGCCCGACTCGTCGGGTCTAATGGCGAGGCGCGGCGTCAAATCAAGGCCGGCGGATTAAAAGTCAATGATGTAGCGGTCGACGACGAGAAGATGATTCTGACCCGTCGCGAACTCACGCCGGGAGGCGTCATCAAGCTCTCGCTTGGGCGCAAACGCCACGTCCTGCTCAAGCCTGTCTGAAAGATTTCAACGCGGCGGCTGCGCGTAGCTGCTCTCGCCGGCAGCGCTGCCGGGGACGGGAAAGAACTTCCTCAGCAGGCCCGGCGCGACCGCCGAAATGGGGTTGACCATCACGTGCGGCGAGCTTGGCGGCCCCGATGCTTCGTAGGTGATGCCGAACAATCCCTCGTTGCTGCCGCCGCCAAGGAAAATCCCGACGATTGGAATCTGCCCAAACATGTTGTTGATTCCGTAAAGCGGGACGAACGTGCCATGCATGCGTACGTCGTTGCGTGCGTAGTCGATTTGCCCGTCAATGGTCGCACCGACAAGCGGGCCACGCAAAACGCCGTCACGCACGGTCATACGTCCGGGATATTTGGTGAAATCGGCGCGCAATTCAGTGAACTCGACGGTGCCGCGTGTGCCGGTCTTGCCCGCGACAGCGCGCTCCAGAGCTGCCTCTCCTTTCACGGAAAAATCGCGGATATCCAAAATTCCAATTTGCGGCGCGTCGTCGCCGCTCGGCGGGTCCATCGCCATCCACATTTGGCCGCCGGACATTCGCGGATACATATCCGTGAAGCGGAACAGGGCGCCGGCGTCGCTCGTCTCGATGTAGATAACTTGATGGCTATCGCGCACCCGCAGGCGCAGATCGCCGTTGAGCGGCGCATCGCGGCCAATTTTCGCATTTAATGCAAACGTGCGAATTCGGCCGGAGCGGCGCGACAGCTTGAAATTGAGCCCGCGCAGCGCCTCCCCATTGTAGCCAATAACGGCGCCGATCTTGATATCGAGGTCAAGATCGAACGGCTTCTTCTTTGTATTTTCGGGTGCGCTCGCAAGCGCCGACTTTACGAAATCGCGCCCGTCATAAACGTCGCCGCGGATAACGGCTCGCAGGACCTTGTCGGTGCCACGCTCGACCTTGAGCGAGACCTTGTCTCCAGCGGACATGCTGTAGGTCGGGAAGTTTGCCGAAACGACATCTCCATTCGAATCGAGGTCCACCGATCCTTTGGCAAGCGTGCCCGAACCTTCGACGACGAGGTTGTCGAGGTTCGTGAATTTATCGGTCTTGACCAGCGTGAAGGTCATGCGCGCGTGCTTCCCGGCGGGCTTGAACCAACCTGGCAGAAGATTGTCGATCTTCACCGGCGTCAGATCGGCGCTGACATCGAAGCGGTCAGCTTTATCGTCGCTGCCGATGCGGCCCGTCAGGACCGCCGGAATTGCGCCGGTGACGGCCCCGCCGAAGTTAATGTGCAGCCGCGTCCGGGCGGCTTCATCGAGCGATGCCTCAAGCCGAAGGTCGGCGAACGGACTTCCCTTTGACCGATGAAAGTCCAGTGATCCGGGCGTGCCGTTAACTTTGACATCGCCTTTCACGTCATAGCCTTGGCTGCTTGCAGCCACATGCAAGCTCGAGGCTTCGATCTTCTGCCCCATGAGCATCTTGTCGGCGGCAAAATTGGTGAGATCGGCGTTGACCGCATAAGTGACCGGGCCGAACGTATCGCGCCCGAGATTTAAATTGAGTTTGACCTGTGCGGAGACGGTGCCGCGGCTGTTCGAGGGATCAACCGGCAGCTCGACCGAATCCCGCAGTGCGTCGCTCGCCAGCAGTTCGGCCGCCGCCGGCACAGATCCATCGATGCGGAAATTTACCCGCGCCGGCGCACCCTTCGGATGCGTATTCGGTACCTCGAAAAGGCCATTGGCAATGTTGAGCTTGCGCCGGGACGATACCTCGACCGTTCCGCGCCCCAAGCTGACGCTGGCGCTGCCGCCGGTAACCCGCACCGTAAGATCGGCATCGTGAATGGCCGGCAGATCGGGGACTGGCCGCAGCGTCGTTCCGCTGGTTTCGACATCAATGGACAGGCCTTCATTCGGCAACGGCGGCCCATTTGTCTGGAAATCCGGGAGCGGCGCATTGCCGGCGATCACCACGCGCTCGACCGTGCCGCCGGAGACGTGTTCCTCGACCCATGTCCGCACTCTTGTGGCGGTGAATACAGGCCATATCCGTTTGAGCAGCGAAACCGGCATGCGGTTTCCGGCAACGCCGAATGCCAGATGCGGTACGACGTCGGAATAATCATAACTGCCGGAGAGGGCCACGCCGATGTTGTGCGTCGGGCGCACATCGATGCGGTTAAAGTCCGCCTGTTCGACATCGATGCGGCGCTGCGCGGTGTCGATGCGCACCTGTCCAGAGACGCGGTTGAATGCGAAGCTTGCATCATCGCCTTGGCCTGACCCGCCGATAATGACGGGATCGATGACCGGATCGCCGCGGCCAACAGCCAGTGACCAGACGCCGCTTTGGTCGGTTGGCGCCTTTAGCGTAGCGAGCAACGTGAATTGATTTCCGTCCGATTGAATTTGAAAAGGAACGACCAGGGCGTGGTGTAGCGGATCCCAATTGAAGCGTATGTCTGCGTGGTTGAGGTTCACCCGCACAGCAGGCATCTTCGGATCGGCGACATACCCACCGCTCGACGCAATCTCTCCTTCGGCTGTCTGCGGCGTACCGTCAGCCCCGATCTCCGCCCGCAAGCTCGCCGACACGGCCAAATTCGTATCGATGTCACCAGCATCCATCCGCAACGCCAACAAAAGATCGCGAACCGATACCTTGCGTGCTTCGATGCCGATCGCGCGGATGCCGCCGCTCAACGGTCTCATCGCGGCGGTCATCACCCAGGGATGATCGGCATTATCCGAAGCGACGCGAAACAGGATTCCGCCCTGCTCCGGGCGTGTCAGGCTCAAGTTGATGTTACTGAAAGTCCACCGCTTGCCGTTGCGCTGGTCATCGACAATAAGATTCCCGTTCTTGAGGCCGAGCTCACGCAAGTCATGGCCGTCAAGCCCGGTCGCACCGAGGCCGTTGATCCACGCCATCACGCCGGCAAATCCCGCGAGGCCCTTGCTTAAGGGATTGCTGGTTGCCGGCGCTGTCGACTGCCGTGGCGGTGCAAATTCTGCGCCGGGCTCGGCGGTCGCGATCGGCCGTTTGTCGGTGCCGGTGAAGACGGTGATCTTTCCGTCCTGCTCGATGCGCACCGCCAGCTCGGCACCGACCAGATTGAGGCTCTCCGCCCGGATATGTCCGGTGAGCAGACTTGACCCGGAAATTCCGACTTCAGCTTTCGGCGCACTCGCGACAACCGTGCCGTCGGCATCGCGCACCACAATGTCGCGAATACGAATGGATGTGCGCCCCTTTTCGTCACGCTCGATTTGCGTGCCACCGATCGTCACGCTGTGCTGCTTGCCGAAATTGTCCTGGATCGCAGAGGTCAACCAAGGTGTCGCGAGATCAACCTCGATAGGCCCGTTATTCAGGCGCCACCAAAGGCCAAGCACCGCGATCGCGATGACACCGGCAATGGCGCCCAGAAAGTAGCTGGTATGCCGGATGGAATTGCTGCGCCAAAATCGAATGAGGCCGCGCGGGAACCGGATACGAGCGACAGCGCGCACGACACGATCAATCAGAGGTCCGATCTTGCCGAGCCTGCGGCGTGCCGTGTGCCTGTGGGTTTTTTTTGTACCGGTCATGCGCTACAGCGCACCCTCATCTGCCGCCTTACGGCAACTGCACCGGTCGGCGGCACAATCGGCCGACCACGAACTCCGGCCTTCGTGCGCGGAGTTGAAAGTGCCCACTCAACGTCACATGGCAATCGCAGTATTGTCGGGGGGAAAGCGACGAAAGGAAGGCATATGGCCGCTGAACTTGATGTAGGCGCGAGAGCGACGGCGTTTTCGCTGCCGGGCGACGATGGGTCCGCGGTGTCGCTCAAGAGCTTCAAGGGTCGCAACCTCGTCCTTTATTTCTACCCGCGCGCCGACACCCCCGGGTGCACCCGCGAAGCCATGGATTTCAGCCGCCTGCGATCCGCTTTCGCCAAGGTTAACACGGCCATCCTCGGCGTCTCGGCCGACGCTATCGAGGCACAGAATCGCTTCAAGTCCAAACACAACCTGAAAATTGCGCTCGCTTCGGACGAAACGCACGCTGTTTTGCAAGCCTATGACGCGTGGGGCGAAAAATCGATGTACGGCCGTAAGTTCATGGGCGTCCTCCGCAGGACCTTCCTGATCGACGGCAGGGGCCGCATTGCGCGGATATGGCCGAAAGTGTCCGTGCCCGGGCACGCCGAAGAGGTCCTGGCTGCGGCAAAGACGCTCTGAGCCGGCACCGCGAATTACCGGATTTTTAACCATAAGCGGCTGAAATCGGAAGGCTGGTCCCCGGACTCCCCGTGCGGAACCCGCGGGAGCGTTGATGTTGTACCCAGCCACTTCCCAGACGGACCGTGGTCATGCTTCGGGACATGCGGTCCGGCCGCGACCGCAATCCGCCGCTGCGGTGTCGCGTCAGATGCAGCATGCCTACGCCGGATACACGCTCGCGCACGCCGGACGGCAGGTGCGGATCGGTCCGGTCGCATTCTGGATCGTGGTCGGCACGCTCGTCATCATGGGCGTGTGGTCGATCGCAACCGGCACCTTCTTTGCGTTCCGTGAAAACGTGCTCACGCGGCTCATCGGTCGGCAGACCCAAATGCAATTCGCCTACGAGGACCGCATCGCCGAGCTTCGCGCCACCATCGACCGAATTACCAGCCACCAGTTGCTTAGTCAGGAACAGTTTGAGCGAAAGCTCGATGCCCTGCTGCATCGGCAGCGCCTGCTCGAATCCCATGCCACTGCGATTACGAACGATCTGATGTCGACCGGCTCGGCGCGCAGCCCGCATGACAACCGATCCCAGGCCGAAGCGCTTAAGCCGTCGCCGATCAGTGACACGGTCATTCTGAAGGCGCCACACGATCGCGACGCCCGCCTTCAGTCACGCGAGCAGCAAAAGTCGGTCATGCGCACGGCTGATGTCCGGAACGCCGGCAGCGTGGACAACATCCTCTCACGCATTTCAGATTCACTCGACAAGGTCGAACGAGAACAAAAACTGGTGCTCAGCAATCTCGAGGATCATTACACGAGCAGAGCGCACCGGATTCGCGACGTGCTGAGTGACCTCGGCGTGAACGTTGATAAGACGCCGATCCATCGTGGCATTGGAGGGCCGTTTATTCCTGTCAAGCCACCTAGGGCGAACGCCAGCGCATTCGACCATGCGCTTTACCGCGTCAATCTCGCGCGCGCGCAGGCGGACCGGCTTTCGTTAGCTCTCGCTCACATACCCGTCGGCAGACCCGTCCACGGCGAACTCGACATGACGTCGCCTTTCGGAACGCGGATGGATCCATTCGTCCACCAGCTTGCGATGCATACGGGCATCGATTTCCGTGGCTCGCTTGGCGAACCTGCCCACGCAACCGCGGAGGGTACGGTGACGATCGCGGGATGGCAGGGCGGCTACGGTAATATGGTCGAAATCGACCACGGAAACGGACTTTCGACGCGCTACGGCCACTTGTCGGAAATCGACGTGAGGGGCGGCCAAAAGGTTCGGGCCGGACAAATCGTCGGCAAGATCGGCTCGACCGGACGCTCGACCGGACCGCATCTTCACTACGAGACGCGCGTCAACGACAGCGCGGTCGATCCGCAGAAATTCTTGCGTGCCGGTGTCCGCCTCGGCGGCATCTGACAACCGATCAACGGCGCAACCCGCGGGCCTACTCTACATCTTCGACCGCTTCCGGTCCGCCGCCGAATGCCTTTTGCGCCAAGGCGGCTTGCATGAAATCGTCGAGGTCGCCGTCAAGCACCGCGCCGGTATTTGAGGTGGAAATGCCGGTGCGAAGATCTTTGACCATCTGATAAGGCTGCAAGACATATGAACGGATCTGATGTCCCCAGCCGATATCGGTTTTGGCTGCTTGATCGGCTGCGGCCTTTTCTTCCCGCTTCTTGAGCTCAAGTTCGTAAAGGCGCGCCCGCAGCATGTCCCAGGCCTGCGCCCGATTACGGTGTTGAGAGCGGTCGTTCTGGCATTTGACCACGATGTTGGTCGGAATGTGCGTAAGACGAATGGCAGATTCCGTGCGGTTAACGTGCTGACCGCCCGCTCCCCCTGCCCGCATGGTGTCAACGCGAACGTCGCTCTCCTTAATATCGACCTTGATGCTGTCGTCGAGCATAGGGAAAACATTGACGCTCGCGAAGGACGTGTGCCGCCGTGCATTGGCGTCGAAGGGCGAAATGCGCACGAGACGGTGCACGCCGTATTCGCTTTTCAGCCAGCCATAGGCGTTGTGGCCTTTGACCAGCACTGTCGCGGACTTGATGCCGGCGCCATCGCCTTCCGTTTCTTCGATCCACTCGACCTTGTAACCATGCTGCTCGGCCCAGCGCACGTACATGCGCATCAACATTCCGGCCCAATCCTGGCTTTCGGTGCCGCCGGCGCCGGCATGCACTTCGAGGTAACAATCATTGGCGTCAACTTCGCCGGACAGCAACGCTTCGAGCTCGCGCCGCGCCACTTCGACCTTCAACCGCTTCAACGCGCTTTCCGCCTCGGTAATCGTCTTGTCGTCTTTTTCCGCCTCGCCCAACTCGATCAGCATCAGCTGATCGTCGAGTTCCTGCTCGATGCGTCCTAGCGCGGTCAACTGCGCATCAAGCGCGTCGCGCTCGCGCATCACGCGCTGCGCACGGCTCTGATCGCTCCAGAGATTGGGATTTTCGGCGTCCTTGTTCAACTCGGCGAGCCGCCGTTGCGCGCTCTCGACGTCAAAGATGCCTCCTCAGCAGTCCAATCGACCGCTTGATGTCTTCGATGAGGCTCTGAGTTTCTGCGCGCATTTCGTCTTTCCGTGAACGGCTGTTTAGCGATTCAATCTGGGTCGGGGATGTAACCTTGGACCCGCGCGGACGCAATGCCGGACGCGAGACAGCCACTCAGTAAAGGCCACCTGTGCCGGAGCGAACCGCGCGATCGGCATCGGGCGACACGCCCGCTCCCCATGACCCGGGACGGTTGTCATTGTCGCCGATCACCGAATAGCTGTCGGGCGGCGCAGTGCCGGGTTTGAACGCTTCCAGGATCACTTTTTGGCTTTCCGGTCCCGCCCGTTGACCGGTCTTGAGATCGACGCGGACGAGCTTAATGCCCGGCGGGACACGGAACGGCACCGCCGGCTTGTCGGCGAGCGCCACTTTCATGAAGTCCTTCACAATCGGCGCCGCCACACGGCCGCCGGTTTCGCCCCGGCCGAGTGAGCGTGGCTTGTCGTAGCCCATGTAGACCCCGACGACGATGTCCGGCGTAAATCCGATGAACCAGGCGTCCTTGTAATCGCTCGTGGTGCCGGTCTTGCCCGCTACGGGCTTGCCCACTTCCTTCTGGAATCCAGCGCCCGCGGCAGTGCCGCGCAGCACGACGCCTTCCATCATCGACGTGATTTGATAGGCGGTCATGGGATCGAGCACCTGCTGGCGCCGATCGATCAGCGTCGGCTCAGATTGATTTTCCCATTTCTTGGCGTCGCAGCCGCGGCACTCGCGGTCGTCGTGACGATAAACGGTGTGGCCGTAACGGTCCTGAATGCGGTCGATGAGCGTCGGCTTGATGCGCTTGCCGCCGTTATCGAACATCGCATAGCCGGTAGTCATGCGCAGCAGCGTGGTTTCGCCGGCGCCGAGCGCAAACGACAGATAAGGCGGCAGATCGTCATAAATGCCGAAGCGCTTGGCGTATTCCGCGATCATCGGCATGCCGATGTCTTGCGCGAGCCGCACCGTCATCACGTTGCGCGAATGCTCGATGCCGAAGCGCAGCGTCGAAGGACCGAAGAAATCGTGCTCGTAGTTCTCCGGCTTCCACACGCCGAGGCCGGGACCCTGATCGATTTCGATCGGCGCATCGAGCACAAGCGACGACGGTGTGTAGCCGTTGTCGAGCGCTGCGGCGTAAACAAATGGCTTGAACGAGGAGCCGGGTTGGCGCAACGCCTGCGTGGCGCGGTTGAACTGGCTCTGGTCGTAAGAGAAGCCGCCGACCATTGCGAGCACGCGGCCGGTATTCGGATCCATCGCAATGATTGCGCCGGAAATTTCGGGTATTTGCTGGAGCCTGTAGTGGCCCTGCGCCTTTTCGGGCGAAACGTAGACGACGTCGCCGGCACTGAGCACCTGTGTGACTTTGGTGACCGCTTTGCCGCGTGCAGATCCCTCCGCCGCTTTCGCCCACTTCACGCCCTCAAGAGGTATGATTCCGATTTCACGCTCTTTGCTGACGAAACCTCCCGCTTCGCGCGCCGGCTGCAAGCCGATGCGAGCGGATTGCGCGCCGACTTCCAGCACCACCGCCAGCCGCCACGGCTGCACGTCTGACAGCGATTTCACGTCGGCGAGCTTGACGCCCCAATCGCCCCCGGAGAGATCGATGTGGCTGACCGGACCCCGCCAACCGTGCGCTTCATCGTATCGCACGAACCCGTCGATCAGGACCTTGCGCGCCAGGACCTGCAGCTTCGGATCAAGCGTGGTACGCACCGAAAGGCCGCCTTCGTAAAGCTTCTTCTCGCCATAGCGATCGAAAATTTCACGCCGTACTTCTTCGGCGAAGTACTCGGCGGCAAAGACGTGCGCACTGGTTGGCTTCTGGGTAACACCGAGCGGCTGCTTTTTGGCCTTTTCCCCGTCCGCGGGTTTAACGAATCCAGCCTCGACCATGCGGTCGATCACCCAGTTGCGCCGTTCGAGGGCGCGGTCGTGCTGCCGGAAAGGATTGTAATTGTTCGGTGCTTTCGGCAACGCGGCGAGATAGGCAGCATCCGCGATCGTGAGTTCGTGCACCGATTTGTCAAAATAGGTGAGCGACGCCGACGCGATGCCGTATGCGCCGAGACCGAGATAGATTTCGTTGAGGTATAGCTCGAGGATTTTGTCCTTGCTGTAGGTACGCTCGATCTTGAGGGCCAGCAGCGCTTCCTTGATTTTTCGTGAGAACGAAACCTCATTTGTCAGCAAAAAGTTCTTGGCAACCTGTTGTGTAATGGTTGAGGCGCCTTGGGGGTGGCGGCCCGAGCCGAAATTCTCCACGTAGGAGATCGCGGCGCGGGCAATGCCGACAAAGTCGAGGCCGCCATGCTCATAGAAATTCTTGTCCTCGGCGGCCAGGAAAGCGTCGATGACGAGTTTCGGCACGGCTTGAATCGGAATGTAAAGCCGGCGCTCACGGGCATACTCGGCAATCAGCGACCCGTCCGAAGCGTGAACGCGGGTCATCACCGGCGGCTCGTAATCCTGCAGCTGAGAATAGTCAGGTAAGTCCTTGGAAAAATGCCACAAAACTCCAGCCCCGGCTGCCACCCCGACAACAAACAGGATGGTGCCCGCTGCAAACAGAAAGCCGAAAAAGCGCAAAATGAGCTTCATGTGCAGGCCCCTGCCGGAAAGCTACATCCTGCAGCAGCCGAATTCGCGATAAATGGCAGGTTCTTCAAGGTTCGACTACCCGTCTCCGCCAGTATCGGCGGCCACGCGTCAAGCGCGTGGGATCGCCCGGTTTTATGTTGAAACTGAGGCTGGTTGCACATATCAGTTTGAGCCCCGCAGCACGGCGCCGCCCGCCAGCCGGGGCGCGAAGAAAGAATCCACCGCACTCACAAGTGAGTCGGCCGTCCGCGCCCGCCAGGCCGGTGACATCAAGTGCTGCAAGTCGTCTTTCGTGGACATGTAGCCCAATTCGACAAGCACCGACGGGACGTCGGGCGCCTTCAACACAATAAAACCCGCCGATTTCAACGGATGCTGATGCAGACGCGTCGTATTCTTGAACTCGGACACCAGCATGTGCGCGAATTGCGCAGAAAATGTCTTCGTTTCACGCTGCGCGAGATCGATGAGGATGGTCGCCACATCGTCCGGCTGCGAAGTCAGATCCACGCCGGCGATCGCGTCTGATTTATTCTCGGCGTCTGCAAGCCTTGCAGCTTCGGCATCGGATGCATGCTCGGAGAGCGTGTAAACGGTCGCTCCTTCCGCCTGCCCTTCGCTGCGTGGAATGGAATCGGCATGAATCGAGATAAATAGAGAAGCCTTCCGCGACCGCGCAAAACGCACGCGGTCATTCAACGGAACGAAAGTGTCGTCGCTGCGTGTCATGGCGATGCGATACTTTCCGGTCTTGAGCAATTTGTCTCGCAGCAACAGGCTGAAACCAAGGACAACATCCTTCTCGTCCTGTCCGCCGCTCGACTTGGTGCCGGAGTCGATGCCGCCATGGCCAGGATCTATAACGATCAGAGGGCGCTGGTCACCGGAAGAATCCTTTGCAATGCTCACGCTTTCCTTCGCGTCGATCCGTGGCGGCCGTGTCGCCAACGCCATGTCGTGCAGAAAGCTCTGACGATCCGTGGGAACAAGGTCGATTACGAGCCGCGCCGGCTGCCCCTCACTCGCAGCGAGCATAAACGCTTTGCCGATTCTGACGGGACCGTCGGTGTCAAGGACGATGCGCGATCCGCCCCGCATGATCAGCCCGTAGCGGAATTCCTTGATTAAACCGCGGCCATGCTCGCCGGATTTTGGAGGAAGCTTGAAGACCACTTGCGGGAGGTCAACGACGACCCGGTAGGGATCGGCGAGCGTAAAGGTGGCAAGTTCCACCCTGTCGCTGAAATCCATCACGAAGCGTGTCTGCTTGCCGTCGCCACCGACGCGCACGTCCGTGGCAATGGGAAAATGGTCGCTCCGTGCCGCAGTTGAATCGCTGCCGTTGGCCGCCAGTGCGCCGCCGTAACCGGGGCTGCCGGCCAAAACGGCAATAACGGCCGCAGCGAGGAGATTTCCGCGGACAGTCACGAATCCGGACCCTTTCCGCCGTTTGTACTCCATTAGGGGCCGCGCCGGTTAACGGAACTTGCGCATGCGGTTGCGACGGCGGCACCAGTGTGACCGTGCTGCATCGGCTCACTTGCCATGTGGAAGGCAGGGCCGTATGTAAGTGTTCGCTGACGGTTATTTGTTCCGGTTGTACCGCGTTCGGGCATCCGGCGCGCCGTTCCAGGATCGCCCCCTCGAGGAGGTTGGCGGACGGACGGCAGCCAAGCCGAAACCCTTGTGAAGGACATCCGGATCAGTGCGCGACCTTGTGGCCGCTCACTTCGACAACCGTCCGTAACGAAGAATCGCGGCCGCATCGATCGCGTGGCCGCAGCAAAATGGGTCGCAGTCGATGCTGCAGGTTACCCAGCACAAATCGCTTAAGTTCCGCCGCTGCCGCGAAGGTTTCGTGGCGGCAAGCCGGAGCACGTACGTCGCTGGGATTTCGCACGGGCACGTCGCGTCCTTTTCCATCAACCACAGTCAGGCAAAGCTCCTTTCTCCCCGTCATGCGCCGTGTTTGGCGCGGCGGAATGCGAGTGGGCAAGCCCCAGTGAGATTCCAATATGCCGAACAAAATGTTGATCGACGCCGGCCACCCGGAAGAAACCCGAGTCGTGGTCCTACGCGGCAATCGCGTCGAAGAATTCGACTTCGAGTCCGCAAACCGCAAACAACTTCGCGGTAACATTTATCTAGCCAAGGTCACGCGCGTTGAACCGTCGCTGCAGGCGGCGTTCGTCGATTACGGCGGTAACCGTCACGGCTTTCTCGCGTTTTCCGAAATCCATCCCGATTACTATCAAATACCGGTCGCGGACCGGCAAGCGCTGATCGAAGACGAGGCGCGCCAGCAACGCGATGCGGAAGCGGAAGAACGCCGCTCCGGCCGCCGCCGAAACCGCCATCACAGCCGAAATTCCGAGCGCTATCGCGACCGGGATGCGATGCAGAGCGATCCGGTCACCGATGAAACAGCCGCCGTGGCCAATGAATCCGCGGAAGTTCCCGCCGATGAAGCGGCAGCCTTCGAGCCTTCTTCCGAGCCCGGCGCCGAAACGATGCGATCGTCCGAGCCTGAAGCATCCGGTGTGGAGTCCACCTTCTCCACTGAACATCAGATGGCCGAGGCCATCGAACCTCCCTTTGCCGGCTCCGAGGCATTTTCTGCTTCTGCACCCACCCCAGAGACGAATGAATCATCTGAAGCCGCCGGTGCGACCGAAACCGCCGAGGCGGAAGAGACGACATCCAACTACGAAACCGCTTTTGGAGATGACAGTTTAGCCGGCGACTCTCGCACCGCAGCCGAACCAATGTCCTCCGACGCGTCGGCGTCCGAAGCTTCGGCAGGAAACGGTCAGGACCACACCGAGGAAGAAGCGGTTGAATCCGTCGGCGGTGCCGATGCGCTCGAAGAAGTGCAGGAACGCCTCCCCCGCTTTCGCCGTCAGTACAAGATCCAGGAAGTCATCAAGCGCCGCCAGGTAATGTTGGTGCAGGTCGTCAAGGAAGAGCGCGGCACGAAGGGCGCAGCGCTCACGACGTATCTCTCGCTAGCCGGCCGCTATTCGGTGCTGATGCCGAACACCGCACGCGGCGGCGGCATTTCGCGCAAGATCACATCGGCCGAGGACCGCAATCGCCTCAAGGAAATCGCGCAGGAGCTTGAGGTGCCCGAGGGCATGGGCGTGATTCTTCGCACCGCGGGCGCGAGCCGCACGAAGGTCGAAGTCAAGCGCGATTTTGAATACCTGCTGCGGTTGTGGGAACAGGTGCGCGACCTCACGCTGAAATCGACGGCGCCCAAGCTGGTTTACGAAGAAGGCTCGCTTACGAAGCGCTCGATCCGCGACCTGTACAACAAGGACATCGACGAGATCATCGTCTCCGGCGAGCAAGGTTACGGGGACGCGAAGGAATTCATGCGCATGCTCATGCCGAGTCATGCGAAACACGTAAAGCTTTACAAAGATACGCAGCCGATCTTCACCCGTTTCGGGATCGAGAGTCAGCTCGACGCGATGTTTACGCCGGTCGTGCAACTACGATCGGGAGGCTACATCGTTATCAATCAAGCTGAAGCCTTGGTTGCAATCGATGTGAACTCGGGCCGAGCAACACGCGAGCACCATATTGAGGACACCGCGCTCAAGACAAATCTTGAAGCTGCGGAAGAGATCGCGCGGCAACTCAGATTGCGCGACCTCGCCGGTCTTATCGTGATTGATTTCATTGATATGGATGAAAGCCGCAACAACCGCACGGTCGAGCGGCGGCTGAAAGAAGCACTGCGGCACGACCGCGCGCGCATCCAGGTCGGGCGCATCTCGCATTTCGGGCTCCTTGAAATGTCGCGCCAACGCATCCGCACGTCCGTGCTGGAAAGCTCGACGGAGAAGTGCCCGATCTGCGGCGGCAGCGGCCACGTGCGCTCCGTTTCTTCCGTCGCGCTGCAGCTCTTGCGCGGCATCGAGGAGATGCTGATCAAAGGGACGACGCATAATCTGATCGTGCGCACGCGATCCGAAGTCGCGCTCTATGTTCTCAACCACAAGCGCGCGCACCTGCGAGCGCTCGAGGAGCGATTCCGGATTGCCATCACCGTTTCAGCCGATGCAAGCGTGCCGGCACAGCAATCGTTTATCGTCGATCGCGGCGAGCAGGTGCACACGCCGGAAGCCGCACGCGCACTTGCTGCCTCCGCCGAGCCCATTATCGTCTCCGAAGAAGAGGATGGAGAGGCGCCGTACGACGATGAGATCGAAGGTGAAAACGCCGAGGACGAATCGGAAGGCGTTGCATCGCTTGATCGCGGTGCCGATGAGCCGCTAGACGGCGGTGAGGCGCAACGCGGGCATGATCGCGACAACGGCGAGGGCCGACGGCGGCGCAGACGCCGGCGCGGACGTGGCCGCGGACGCGGCGGTGAAGCGCGCGAAAGCGACATGAATCAATTCGCGCCTAATCAGGTTTCGCATCGGGAAGCCCCCGAATCCACCGGCGCCCCCAACGAGCACAGCGAAGCCCCACTTCAGGATGAAGCGTTTTCGCCGCCGGAGCATCCGCGGCAAGCCTCGCAAGTCCAGCCTTACCCAAGCGGGCAAGGCGAGGGCGATGAGCATGGCGAGGGTCACCGGCGCCGGCGGCGCGGCCGGCGCGGCGGACGCCGCAACCGGCACGGCCGCAACGGTGAAGGGCGATTCCAGCCCGATACCGCTGCGAGCGCAAGCCAGGACAACCAGGCTTTCGTGCAGGACTTCGATCAGCCACCCCCACCCATGCAGCAGAATGGTGAGCTGCCGCTGGCTGAATCGGAGCGCGAACCATCTTATTCAGAACCGCAGCCGCGCGCGGAGCCGCCCGCCCCTGCTGCTACGGCGGCCGCACCGGCATCGGAAAAGGCCCCCCCGCGCCGGCGCTCGACGGTGCGCGAGCCTGCTCCGTTTGCGAGCAGCGCCGAACCGAGCGCGCCGACGCCATCGCCGATGCTGCCCCCGCCGCCGACACCGACACCTGTCGTGACAAGCAGTGAGTCCGGCGAGCCGGCCCAGCCGAAACGTGGTTGGTGGGGCCGGCGCTTGCTTGGCGGCGACAAAAGCTAGCGCGGCAATGAAGCGGCCTGAAAGATGAAGTCCGCCTGGATCGAGCGCGACGCGCAGGCAGCGGTCGATCATTACGGAAAATCGGGCATCGCGCGCGACCTCGCCCTTCGCGTTTATACGACGCGTCTGCTTGGCCGCGATACCAAACTCGTGCTGCATGGCGGCGGCAACACGTCGCTGAAGACTCGTATGCGCGACCTTGCCGACGACGAAACGGACGTGCTGTGCGTCAAGGCTACCGGCTGGGACATGGGCGTCATCGAGCCCGCCGGATTGCCGGCCGTGCGGCTTGCGCCCTTGCGCAAGCTGCGCGCGTTCGATGCGCTTTCAGATCTCGAAATGGCCCGCGCGCAGCGGGCTCATTTGATCGACCCGACGTCGCCGCCTCCTTCGGTCGAAATGCTGCTGCATGCGTTCATGCCGGCGAAATTCATCGACCATACCCACGCGACCGCCGTATTGAGCCTGATCGATCAGCCGAACAGCGCCGAACTATGCTCGGAGGTCTACGGCGGCCGGCTTGGATTTGTGTTTTACCGGATGCCCGGCTTCGGATTGGCGAAAATGGCCGCCGACGTGTTCGACAGAAATCCACAGGTCGAAGGCCTGGTTCTCGATAAGCACGGCATCTTCACGTTCGGCGCGGAGGCGCGCGACGCTTACGAGCGGATGATCGAAATGGTCACGCTCGCGGAAGACCGATTGCGGAAGAACCGCAAATCTGTATTTGCGTCGGCGGAATTCTTTCAGAAAATCGCGCTGGTGTCGCAGGTGGCTCCGATCCTGCGTGGCGCTTGCAGCCTGCCTGACGAAAAAAAAGAGGGGGCCTGGTTTCGCCAGATCGCAGAATTTCGCGTGAGCGACGCAATCGCGGCATTCGTCAACGGCAAGGACATTACGCGTTACGCGCGGCAAGGTGTCATTACGCCCGACCATACGATCCGCACCAAGAACTGGCCGCTGATTGTTCCTCCGCCGGAAGCGGGGCATCTCGACGATTTCAAGAAGGCTGTCCGCAAGCTGGTGGACGGTTTCATCGATCATTATCGCGCTTATTTCACCTACAACAACCTGCGGGTCGGCAACGCCAAGGCGATGATCGATCCCCTACCCCGCGTGGTGCTGGTGCCGGGGCTTGGACTTTTCGGACTCGGCCCGACCGCAAAAGATGCCGTCATTGCCGCCGACATTGCGGAAGCGACGGTCGAATGCATCACCGGCGCGGAAGCCATCGGCACGTTCAAGTCGATTTCCGACGCCGACATGTTCGACTGCGAATATTGGCCGCTGGAATTGTTCAAGCTCGGAGCGCCGAAGAATCTGCCGCTGACGGGACAGGTGGCCGTTATCACCGGCGCAGGCGGCTCGATCGGGGCGGCGACGGCGCGCCTGTTTGCAGCAGCCGGCGCCGAAGTCGCCCTGCTCGACGTCGATGCCGGCGCCGCCATGCAAACCGCAAAGGAGATCGGCGGCTCCGCGCTGGCCGTTCGCTGCGATGTCACCGACTCGGCTTCGGTCACGGCGGCATTCGACCAGGCCGTGGCGCAATTCGGCGGCGTGGACATTACAGT
>DASUKT010000244.1:0-19582 GCA_036278575.1 Pseudolabrys sp.
GAGATACGCCTCATCCATCTCGATAAGGCCGGACAACAGCTTACCGTCATCCATCATCGCAGAGCGGATGCGATGCATCATCGACCACACCGTAGGTCGGCGCATTTCAAGATCGCGCGACGCCTGCATCGCGCTCAGACCCTTTTTGGCATTGAGCATCAGCGCGATCAGCAAAAACCACCGCTGCAAATCGATGTGCGAGTGGTGGAAAATCGTACCGACCGTCGCGCTAAACGACCGCTCGCACGACCAGCATTGCAGCCGGTCGGCTTGGTTCGGCTCGCTCTTGCGGGCCACGGTATCTGCGCCGCATTGCGGACAAATCGGGCCATTCGGCCAGCGCACACGCTCCAGATGGGCGACCGCCGCCTCCCTCGAGGGGAAGCGGCGGTAAATCTCGACAAGGCTGGTCATCTACATACGGCCCTTGGCAATCTTACGCGCGACCTTGCCGCGGTTTGGGTGGCTCTTTTTGGTCATCACATGGATGGTCAGACCGTTGGCATCATCGCGCAGTTCCCCGATTTTTTGACCGTCGAGGATCAGGGGCCACCAATCATATGTGCCGCGCGCGTCGTCGGCCCCCTGTGCATCACCAACGGTCACATGATTGATTGTGGTGCCAAAATAGCGATCGGCGCTACCGATGCTACGGCCCTCGCCGATATGAGGGCCGTTAAAGCGATGACCCATCACATCGAGGTTGGCAGCGGCGCGGCTGGTATTGTTGGCGATAAAGCTAGTGAGAGTGGTCATCTGTTTGTCTCTGCCCCTCATTGACGGGAGGCGCCGGTATCGGGCGTTTGCCGATGATTGAGACTACCAAACCTACATATGGCTGTCAAGCCTTAAAGTGTACAATTCCGATGTTTTTTGGTATCGACTGGGCTTTTAATATGGGAATGCTATTCCCGCCCGTCGATTTGGATCAAGGGCTAATGAGGGCCGGGAGACTGTGCTCCCGGTAATACCCAGGAAGGAACACGCGGCCGCAAATGACCGAAACGATTCAAATCCGCATGGGCGGCTACGGCCCGCCGTCAACGGGATTCTCCAAGGCTCTCAAGTTCATCGGCGACAGGCTAACGGCTGCTTTCGGCGGCCGTGTCGAGGTCAAGTACGTCTGGAACATCATGGATTTCGGCTACAAGGCCGAAGAGATTTTGTGGCTTGTCGAAAGCGGTATTCTTTCGCTCGGCTATCAATCGTCGAGCTACCTGACGGATCGCGTGCCGGAGCTCGGCTTTGTCGATTTGCCATTCCTGTTCTCGACCAATGCGCAGGCGCGCGCCGCAATGGACGGGGCGCTCGGCGATCTGCTCGCGCGCAAGATCGAGGAGAAATACAACTTCCGTATTCTCGGCTGGTTCGAGAACGGCTTTCGTCACATCTCCAACCGGCTGCGCCCGATCCACACGCCTGCCGATCTGAAGGGTGTGAAAATTCGCGTGCTGCCGAGTGAGATTCAGCGGCGCACATTCGATCTCCTCGGCGCCGACGCGATGCGCATGGATTTGACCGAAGCGATTGCCATGATCAAGGCCGGCACGCTCGACGCACAGGAAAATCCGCTCGCCAATACCGCGACCTATGGCGTGTACAAATTTCACAAGTTCCACACGCTCACCAATCATTTCTATATTTCGCGCCCGATCTTCCTCAATCGCGATGCTTTCGATTCCTGGCCGCAGGATTTGCAAGATGCGATGCGCAAGGCTGTGAAGGAGGCTGTCGCTTATCAGCGCAAGCTTGCGGTTGAAGAGCACGAGCAATCGCGAAGGGTCATCGAAGCGGAAGGCTGCACCTTCAACGCATTGACGCCGGGCGAGCATGCAAAATTTGTCGCCGCCGTGCAGCCGTTGCTTGCCGATGCGCGAAAAATGTATGGCGACAAGATGTTTTCCCTGGTGCCACGTGCGTGATTGGGCTGCGAACAGGCGTGCGCTTAACGTTTGCGAAAGCTTAACGCGGCCGCTGCAATTGCGGGATTTACGCCGCTGAAACGACTCCCCGTGTAGAGGACAGGCGCGTTTCTCTCAGCGGGCAGCGGTGCCGCCTCCATGAATCAGTCCTCGCGTCCGGTTGCTCTCGCGGTTCGCGGCCTCAGCAAGCGCTTCGATCGGCCTGCCGTCGATGCGCTCGATCTGACGATTTATGGCGGCGAGTTCTACTCGCTGCTCGGACCGAACGGCGCCGGCAAGACCACGACTTTACGCATGGTAGCCGGTCTGCTGCGGCCGGACTCCGGATCGATTGTCGTGAACGGGATCGATGCGCTCGCCGATCCGGTATCCGCCAAGCGGATCATGGCGTGGGTGTCCGACGAGCCGATGATTTACGAAAAACTGACGCCGTTCGAATACCTTGAATTCGTTGCGGGACTCTGGAGCATCGATGGTAAGACGGCTGAGTCGCGCGCCGGCGAGCTGTTTGGCTGGCTCGGCCTTGCACCGCATGCGCACGAGCGCTGTGAGTCCTTCTCGAAAGGCATGCGGCAGAAAGTGGCACTGGCTGGCGCGCTGGTGCACGATCCAAGGCTCATCATCCTCGACGAGCCGCTCACCGGGTTGGATGCAGGCTCCGCGCGTCAGGTGAAAAACGTGCTGCTCGAGCGGGTGCGTGCCGGCGGTACGGTCATTATGACGACGCACATCCTGGAGGTTGCGGAGCGCATGGCGGACCGCATCGGCGTCATTGCCGGCGGCAAGCTCATTGCCGAGGGCACGCTCGACGAATTGCGCCGGCAGACGGGCACGACCGCGACCACGCTTGAAGACACGTTTCTGACGCTTGTCGCCGAGCAGGCCGCGTGAGTTATTCCGCTGCATTGATTTGGCTGGCCGGGCACGAGCTGCGCCTCGGCTGGCGCGATTGGGTCTCGCTAATGACGGCGGGGCGGCGCACGCGTATGCGGACAGCGGTTGTTGCGCTGATCGCTTTCGCTGCGGTCATGCATCTCATCGCTTATTCCATCGTCGCGCGCTATGCCAACACCGGCGTCTTTCCGGATAAGGCCACGCTGGTGGCGGTTACCGGCACGATGCTGCTGTCGTGGTCGCTGCTGCTCTCGCAGGCGATGGAGTCGGTAACGCGCGCGTTCTACACACGCTCGGACCTCGATTTGATCCTGACCTCGCCGTTTTCAGCGCGCAAAGTCTTTGCCGTGCGCATGGCCCGGATCGCCGCTTCGGTCACCGCCATCGCCATGCTGCTTGCGTCGCCTTTCATCAACGTGCTGGCGGTGTTCGGCGGTATCCGCTGGCTGGCAGCCTATGGCGTCGTCGCTGCGATGGGTGCACTTGCGGCTGCCTTTGCTGTGGCCTTGACGATCGCGCTCTTTCGCACCATCGGCGCCAGACGCACGCGGCTCATCGCGCAAATCGTGGCGGCCGTAATCGGCGCCGCGTTTGTCATTGGATTGCAGATTTGCGCCATCGTTTCGTTCGGCACCTTGTCGCGTTTCGCGCCACTGCAATCTGAATGGCTGATCGCGCATGCACCCGAGGCGGGCAACGCCCTGTGGTGGCCGGCGCGTGCTGCGCTCGGTGACGCCTTGGCGCTCGCGTTCGTCGCCGGAATGAGCCTTGCCATGCTCTGCGCATCGATCCTGATTTTTGCCGGATCGTTTGGTGAGCACGCGTTGGCGGCAGCCGGCGTGTCGAGCACCGTCGTTCGACAACGGCGCTGGTCGCGAGGATTTCGCCGCGGCACGCCTCAGCGCGCCCTCCGGCGAAAGGAATGGACGCTGCTACTGCGCGATCCGTGGCTGATGTCGCAGAGCTTGATGCAGGTTCTCTATCTGCTGCCGCCGGCGCTCATGTTGTGGCGCGGCTTCCGCGAAGGCATCGGCGCTTCCGTCGTGTTGGTTCCGGTGCTCGTGATGGCAGCCGGGCAGCTTGCCGGCGGCCTGGCATGGCTTTCGATTTCGGGCGAAGATGCGCCCGATCTTGTCTCCACGGCGCCGGTCGCAAGCCGGCGAATCATTGGAGCGAAAATCGAAGCGGTCGCCGGCGCGATCGTTCTGATCTTCGCGCCGTTGATTGTCGCGCTGGGATTTATCGCCTCCGCAGCGGCTCTAGTGGCCGCCACCGGCGTACTCACCGCGACGGCCGCGGCAACGCTGATCCAGCTTTGCTTTAAGGTACAGGCGCGCCGAAGCCACTTCCGCCGCCGTCAGACGTCATCGCGAATCGCAACCTTCGCCGAGGCCTTTTCATCGATCAGTTGGGCTGGCACCGCCGCGCTTGTCGCAGCAGGCACGTGGCTGGCGATTTTTCCGGCCGTGATCGCGCTCGGTATTCTTGCCGGTGTGTGGACAATCAGGCCGCGGCAGCCGTAGCGACGTCGTTGACGTCGCGGACGCGAGGCGGAGTGCCGTGCGTGCTCCGCTGTCGAAGAACCAGCGTCCCGATAACGAGAAGATTGAGCAAATTCGCGCCGATCCCCGCGGCGAAGGCCGGCGCGTAGTAGCCGAAATGATCGTAAAGCAGGCCTGCGAGCCAACCGCCGGCCGCCATTCCCACCGCACTGCATAGCAGCAGCGTCGGAATACGCCACGATGCTTCGGCCGCAGGAAACAATTCGCGCACGGCAAGTACATTCGCCGGAATGATGCCGCTGAAGCCGAGACCGAAAGCGCCGGCGATCGTGAACAATCCGACCTCATCCTGCGTGAACAGGAACGCTGTCATCGCGGCGCACTGCCACGCCGATCCGATCAACACCGTTGCAAGGCCGCCGATCCGATCGGAGATGTAGCCCCACATTTGCCGGCTGAGGAACGCCGTCCCGAGCAACGTGGAAAGCATGGCCGCACCGGCCGTGCGGCTGATGCCGAGATCGCTGCAGAAGGCGACGAGGTGCCCCTGCGGCATTGCCATCGGCACGCAGCACAGGGAAATGCCGAAGCACATCAGCGCAAAAACGAGGTTCGGTCGCCAGCCAAGAACGCGTGCTTTGACGGATGTGCCTATTACGGGCGCGGGCGTGCTGATTTCCGGGGGCCTGCGCAAATAGATCAGGGCAAGCGGCAGGACGACTGCGACTTCGACGGCCGCATAGATCAGCATGGTCTCGCGCCAGCCGATCGTCGCGATTGCTCGTCCAAAGATGGGCGGCCATAGAGCGCCGGCGAGATAGCTCCCGCTTGAAATCAACGCCAGCGCCGAGCCGCGGCGCCGGTCGAACCAGCGGCTGACGTAAATGTACATCGGCGCATTGATGCCGCCGAGGCCGATGAAGCCGATGAATAACCCGTGACCTATCAGCAATGGCCAGCGTGGGCCGAGTGTCGCGATTGCCAGACCGGTTGCGATCATCAGCGAACCGCACATCACCGTCCAGCGCGTGCCGAAACGGTCGGCGAGGCGGCCCATGAGAATCCCGCCGGCGCCGGAACCGAGCCATACAAGCGCAGCCGCCAGCGCCGGAATCGAGCGGGTGCCGTCTAATTCGGCAGCAACATCCTTGAGCGCGACGGCAATGATCCAGGCGCCGCCGAACGCCATCATCATCGTGACGAGCGCGACAGAAGCGACGACCCAGGATTCGCGGGTTTCGATCGAGGCGGCGGGCTGCAACATCAGAATGACGTCCGCCGCCTCTATCGCAGACCCTGGCCGGTTTGGCCACCGGCCATTTGGCAGGGCAGACCGGCATGTTGCGTTGCGCCAAAATGCGCAAGCGGCAGCCCACGGCGAAATTTCATGTTGTCCGGGGCACCATTTGTGAAATTGCAGGTATGACCTTGAAGTATCGCTTATTTTGTCCCGACCCGCGGTTTCAAAAATCCTTGCCGGTCGCTATATGATTGGGAGCGGTCGTTTCCAACGGTCGGCGTTCGTCCAAGGCCAGTCAGTCATGACGCTTCGAGCGGTCAGTCTCGACGATAAGTACGATCTTTCCCAGTCCCGCGTGTTGGTGACCGGCTACCAGGCCTTGATCCGCGCGTGCCTGATGCAGAAAGAGCGTGATCGCCGTGCCGGTCTCAACACGGCCGGATACCTGACCGGTTATCGCGGCTCGCCGCTCGGCGGTCTCGACCAGCAATTCATGCGAGCGGCACGTCACCTCTCTGCCGCAGACATTCTGTTCCAGCCTGGCATCAATGAAGAGTTGGCGGCCACGGCGCTTTGGGGATCGCAACAGGCCGAGCTGCGCGGCGAAGGCAAATTCGACGGCGTGTTCGGCCTTTGGTACGGCAAGGGACCCGGCGTCGATCGTTCAGGCGACGTGTTTCGCCACGCCAATTTTGCGGGCACCTCGAAAAACGGCGGCGTGATCGCGCTGATGGGAGACGATCACACCGCCGAATCCTCGACCACCGCACATCAGTCCGAATTCCATTTCGTCGACGTGATGATGCCGATTCTCAATCCTGCCGGCGTGCAGGAGATCATCGATTACGCGCTCTACGGCTGGGCGATGTCGCGCTTTACCGGAGCGTGGACGGCGCTCAAGTGCATGCATGAAACGGTGGAATCGACCGGCGTTGTGGACGCAAGTCTCGACCATGTCAGGATCGTGTCGCCGGACGATTTTCGCATGCCGCCCGGTGGGCTGAACATTCGGCTGCACGACACCGTCCTCGGCCAGGAGGCGCGCCTGCACGATTACAAGCGCGACGCCATGCTTGCGTTCGTGCGCGCGAACAGACTCAACCGGATCGTCACCTCCGGCGGCTTCAATCCGAAAGTCGGGGTCGTCACCACGGGCAAAGCCTATCTCGACGTGCGGCAGGCTTTCGACGAACTCGGCATCGACGAATTGAAGGCGAACCGTCTCGGGCTTCGTCTTTTGAAGATCGGGTGTCCGTGGCCCATTCCGCGGCAGGATTTGGCGGATTTCGCCAACGGCCTCGATCTCATCATCGTGGTCGAGGAAAAGCGCTCGCTGATCGAAGTGCAGGTGCGCGAGGAGCTTTACGGTAGCGCCAATCAACCGGTCTGCATCGGCAAAAAAGACGAGCAGGGCAACTGGCTGTTTCCGGTCAAGGGCGCGCTCGATCCGAACGATGTCGCCATTTGCATCGGCGAGCGGCTTCTGCGTTACGGGCAAAACGAGGAGCTGGCAGCAAATGTTGCGCGGCTGAAATCGGCGCAGCGCGCACTTGCCGAGACGACCGACATCACCCAGCGCATTCCCTATTTCTGTTCCGGCTGTCCGCATAACACCTCGACGCGCGTGCCGGAGGGGAGTCGTGCCTACGCCGGCATCGGCTGCCATTACATGGCGCAGTGGATGGACCGCGATACGCTCGGTTTCACGCAAATGGGCGGTGAGGGCGCCAACTGGATCGGCGAGGCGCCGTTCTCGAAGCGCGAGCACGTTTTCCAGAATCTCGGCGACGGCACCTATAATCACTCGGGCTATCTTGCCATTCGTGCCGCGATCGCGTCCGGCACGACGATGACCTACAAGATCCTGTTCAACGACGCCGTCGCGATGACCGGCGGGCAGGCGAACGACGGCGGGCTTACGGTACCGCAAATTGCGCGGCAGGTTGCAGCCGAAGGCGCCAAGCGTGTGGTCGTGGTTACCGACGAGCCGTGGAAATATCCGAAGGACACCGATTGGCCGCACGGGCTCACGGTGCATCACCGCGACGAGCTCGATCACGTTCAGCGCGAATTGAGCACTGTTCCGGGCGTCACCGTGCTGATCTACGACCAGACCTGCGCCGCGGAAAAGCGCCGCCGGCGCAAGCGCGGAACTTTCCCCGATCCCGACAAGCGCGTTGTCATCAATGATCTCGTTTGCGAGGGCTGCGGCGACTGCGGTGTCAAATCGAATTGCGTGTCGGTGCAGCCGCTGGAGACCGAATGGGGCCGCAAGCGCACCATCGATCAGTCGAGCTGCAACAAGGACTATTCCTGCCTCAAAGGCTTTTGCCCGTCGTTCGTGACGGTGCACGGCGCCAAGCTCAAGAAGGGCGAGAGCGTTGCTGAGCCGGCGGGTTGGGCGTCGCTTCCGGCGCCGACTGCCCCGCTCCTCAATCATCCTTACAGCATCATCGTTACCGGCGTCGGCGGCACCGGCATCGTTACGCTCGGCGCGATCATCGGCATGGCCGCGCATCTTGAAGGCAGGGGCGTCGGCGTCCTCGACATGGCCGGCCTCGCGCAGAAGGGCGGGGCGGTCTACAGCTACATCCGCATCGCAAACAGCTTCGACGACATTCACGCCATCCGCGTCGCGGCGGGAGGAGCCGATCTTGTGCTCGGCGGCGACATTGTCGTCGTCGGCAACAAGAAAGTGCTCGGCGCCATGAAGCCCGGCACACAGGTGGTGGTGAATACTGCCGAGTTCCTGCCGGGCGACTTCACGCGCGACGCGGATTATTCGCTTCCCACCGAGCGGCTCAAGCGTGCGATTGTCGGCGCGGCCGGGCGTGAGCGCACGCATTTCGTCGATGCCGGAAGGCTCGCGACGGCGCTGCTTGGGCAATCGATCGGCGCGAACATGTTCATGCTTGGCTACGCCTACCAAACGGGCGCGCTGCCCATCTCTGCGGAGGCGATCGAGAAAGCCATCGAGATGAACGGGCAAGCCTTGCCGATGAATATTTCGGCGTTCCGTTATGGCCGCCGTGCGGCGGTCGATCCGGCCGCCGTGGAGGCGTTGGTGAAGCCCGCGCCGGAAAACGCCAACGATGCGCTTCGGTTGTCGCAATCGTTCGACGAAGCCGTCGACCGGCGGGTGGCGTTCCTCGCTGCTTATCAAAGCAGGCGTTATGCCACGCGCTACCGCCGGCGCGTCGAGAAAATGCGCGCGGCGGAAGCCGAGAAAGCGCCCGGTAAATGCGGCCTTGCCGATGCGGTCGCCCGTTATCTGTTCAAGCTGATGGCCTATAAGGACGAGTATGAAGTCGCGCGGCTTTATACCGACAAGTCTTTCTTCGATCGCATACGATCCAATTTCGACGGCGACCTGCGCTTCGAATTTCATCTGGCGCCGCCGCTCTTTGCCAAGCGCGATCCGCAAACCGGCGAATTGCAGAAAAAATCCTATGGCCTGTCGATGCTGCGGGCCTTCCGTGTGCTGGCACGGCTGAAGTTCCTGCGCGGCACGCCGCTCGATATCTTCGGCTACACCGCCGAGCGCAGAACCGAACGCAATTTGATCTCCGATTATGAAGCGTTGCTCGACGAGATTGCCGAAAAGCTGACGCTGGACAATCATCATCTCGCCGTTGGCCTTGCAGCCATCCCAGAGCGCATCCGCGGCTATGGCCACGTCAAGCGGCGGCACATCCACGCTGCCAAGGCCGACGAGACCGCGCTGCTCGATCAATTTCGCGCAGGTCCGGCGCCGCTCCTCAAAGCAGCCGAATAAAACAACAAACCATCCACTGCCGCGGTTTTTGCCGTGCACTGCGACCCTTGACCGTTTGCGGCCGGTGTTTTCATATCCATGCAACAAGACCGCCGGTCAGGCGGCACGGGAGGGGTCGGCTGACGCGCGTTTGTCCGCGCGCAATGGGAGGATCACGCTGTGGCGTCTCATGCCACCGCAATGGCGGATACGTTTCCGAAGCTGCTGATTCGTAACGCCAAGCAATACGGGTCCCGGCCCGCGATGCGGCATAAGGACTTGGGCATCTGGCAGACCTGGACGTGGGCCCAGGTGCTGGACGTTGTCCGCGCCTATGCGGTGGGGTTGCATCGTGCCGGTCTCAAGCGCGGCGATACGATCGCCGTCGTCGGCGCGAACAGGCCGAAGCTCTATTGGTCGGTGATGGCGGCGCAGATGGTGGGCGCCATTCCTGTGCCGGTCTATGCCGACGCCGTCGCCGACGAGCTTGCCTTTGTGCTCAATCACGCCGACGTGCGTTTTGCCGCGGTCGAAGATCAGGAGCAGGTCGACAAAATCCTCTCCGTTTCGGAGAAGCTGCCGAAACTCGAGCAGATGATCTACGACGAGCAGCGGGGCTTGCGCGACTACGATCAGTCGCGCTTGCGTCCGATCGACGATGTCATCGCGCAGGGGCGCAAGGCGCTTGCCGAGGATGCGTCCGCCGTCACGTGGCTCGATGCCGAAATCGTGGGGGGCAAAGGCAGCGATCCTTCGATCATTCTTTACACGTCAGGTACGACCGGAACGTCGAAAGGCGTGCTGCTCACCAACGAACGTTCCATTCTCGCCGGCAGCGATACCGTCGCCTTCGACAAGCTGACCGAAAACGATGTGGCGCTCGCGTATCTGCCGCTTGCCTGGGTCGGCGATCATTACCTCAACTACGTGCAGAGCATGATCGCCGGCTTCTGCGTGGCATGCCCGGAAAATACCGACACAACCATGCAGGACTTGCGCGAGATCGGGCCCAGCTTTTATTTCGCACCGCCCCGCACGCTGGAGATGCTGTTGACGCGCATCACGATCCGCATGGAGGACGCGGGTTTTCTCAAGCGCAAGCTGTTCGATTATTTCATCGCGATCGCGCGGCGCCATGGCGAGCGGATTCTCAACAAGCAACCCGTGCCTCTGGCTGGGCGGCTGCTTTATCGGCTTGGCGATTTTCTTATCTACGCGCCGCTCAAGAACGTTCTTGGCTTTTCGCGCGTGCGCGTCGCCTACACCGCCGGCGAGGCGATCGGGCCCGAGCTGTTCGGATTTTATCGCTCGATCGGCCTCAATCTGAAACAGCTTTATGGCCAGACGGAAGCGTTCCTTTACGTTACCGCGCAGCCGGACGGCCAGATTTATGCCGACACGGTCGGCCCCGCTATTCCCAACGTCGATATTCGTATCACCGAGGACGGCGAGGTCCTGTTCAAGTCGCCCGGAATGTTCACCGGGTATTTCAAGGATGACGCCAAAACCGCGGAAGTCATGACGGACGACGGTTATGTCAAGACCGGCGACGCCGGCTTTTTCGACGAAAAGACCGGCCACCTGAAAATCATCGATCGCGCCAAGGACGTCGGCAGGCTAACCGACGGCACGATGTTCCCTCCGAAATACATCGAGAACAAGTTGAAGTTTTATCCGAACATCCGCGAGGCGGTTGCTTATGGCGACAAGCGCGATTTCGCCTGCGCCATGCTCAACATCGATCTCACCGCGGTCGGAAGCTGGGCCGAGCGCAACAATGTCGTTTACGGTTCGTATCAGGAGCTCGCCGGCAATCCGCTCGTCTATGACCTGATCGAGAAGCATGTCGCCGAGGTGAACCGGTCCCTGGCAGCCGACAAGGTTATGGGCGGTGCCCAGATCAAGCGTTTCCTGATCCTGCACAAGGAGCTCGACGCCGACGATGGCGAGCTGACGCGGACGCAAAAGGTGCGCCGCGGGTTCATCGCCGACCGCTATGCGCCGTTGGTGGAAGCGCTGTACGACGGGTCAAGCGAAGCCGATATCGCGACCGAGGTCACGTTCGAGGACGGCCGCAAGGGTACCATCAAGGCGCGTGTGACGATACGCGATGTGAAAACGGTGCAGCCGCCCGCGGCCGTGGAGAAAGCGGCGTGATGTTGGCTGTGCCGCGCATTCGCTTTACCTCCCCCTGGAGGGGGGAGGTCGGCGCGCGTAGCGCGCCGGGAGGGGGTGAGTCCCTGATCGCAACGTCACCCCACCCCGCCTCACTTCGTTCGGCGACCCTCCCCCTCCAGGGGAGGGTAAAGAAGGCGGGAACTTCCGCATGAGAGCGCCGAGCGGACCGGAGATTGCAGTCGGCGACGTGCTTCTGTCGGTTGAAAACGTGTCTCTGTCGTTCGGCGGCGTGACGGCCGTGACCGATGTTTCCTTCGATATTCGCAAAGGCGAAATCCGCGCGATCATCGGGCCGAATGGCGCCGGCAAGACGTCGATGCTTAACGTCATCAACGGCTTCTATCACCCGCAAGAAGGCCGTATCACCTTCAAGGGAAAGACGCGCGGACACATGCGTCCGCACGATGCCGCCTATGGCGGTATCGCGCGCACATTCCAGAACGTGGCGTTGTTCCGCGGCATGACCGTGCTCGACAACATCATGACCGGCCGCACGTTGCGCATGCACCGCGGTTTCTTGTGGCAGTTGCTGCGTCACGGTCCGGCCCTGGCGGAAGAAGTTGAGCATCGTTGTCGTGCCGAGGAAATTATCGACTTCCTGAAAATTCAGGACATTCGCCGCGTTCCGGTCGGACGCTTGCCTTATGGATTGCAAAAGCGCGTCGAGCTTGGCCGCGCGCTTGCCATGGAGCCGGAGCTTCTGCTGCTCGACGAGCCGATGGCCGGCATGAACATCGAAGAGAAAGAAGACATGTCGCGTTTCATTCTCGATGTGAACGACTATTACGGCACGACGATCGCGCTGATCGAGCACGACATGGGCGTCGTGATGGACTTGTCGGATCGCGTCGTGGTGCTCGATCATGGAATCAAGATTGCGGACGGCACACCGGACGATGTGAAGAAGGATCAGGGCGTGATCGACGCTTATCTCGGCGTGGCACATTGAGGCTCGCGTGAGGGAAAGCATTGCAACACAAACGATCTGCTCCCTCCCCTTGAAAAGGGGAGGGTTGGGGAGGGGATCCGCTTACACCCGAATCTTGCGCGCGACCCCCTCCCTAGCCCTCCCCCTTTCAGGGGGAGGGGACACGCCGTCCGTACGGTTCGACCACGGCAGACAGAGCCATCGTTAGATGCATCTCCTCTACCAAATCTTCATCGACCCCTTCGTGCAGATGGGCACGGCGCCCGACCTGTTCGTGCAGACGCTATGGGAGGGCCTCGTCACCGGCGTTCTCTATTCCCTGATCGCGCTCGGATTCGTGCTCATCTTCAAGGCGTCCGGCGTGTTCAACTTTGCGCAAGGCATCATGGTGGTGTTTGCGGCGCTCGCGCTCGTCGGCTTTTACCAGCACGGCGTGCCGGCGTATCTCGCGCTCGGCCTCACCATTGTGTTGATGCTGATCCTCGCTTTCGCGGTCGAGCGATTGATCTTGCGACCGCTGGTCAACCAGGCCGAAATCATCCTGTTCATGGCGACGTTCGGTCTGACCTACTTTCTCATTGGTTTCGGCGAGTTGATTTTTGGTGGCGATCCGAAGGTGATGATTTCAAGCGCACTGGGGCTGCCCAGCGGCGCTTATCAGATCAAGATGCTGGGCGGTTTCGTGCAAATGCAGAAGATCGATATCGCCGCCGCAATCATCGCATCTCTGATGGTCGCCTCGCTCGGCGTGTTCTTTCAGAAGACGCGCATCGGCCGCGCCTTGCGGGCGGTCGCCGACAGTCACCGCGCCGCGCTTTCGGTCGGCATTTCGCTCGAGCAGATTTGGGTGATCGTCTGGTTCGCCGCCGGAATCGTTGCGCTCGCCACAGGCATCATGTGGGGCGCGCGCTCGAACGTGTCGTTTGCGCTCGAAATCATCGCGCTGAAGGCGCTGCCGGTGCTGATCCTCGGTGGTTTCACGTCGATACCCGGCGCCATCGTCGGCGGCGTCATCATCGGCCTTGGTGAAAAGATCGGCGAATTCTATTGGGGCCCGCTGTTCGGCAGCGGCATCGAAGACTGGCTCGCCTACGTTATCGCGCTGGTATTCCTGCTTTTCAGACCGCAGGGCCTGTTCGGCGAGCGAATTATCGAGCGGATTTGAGGACGCTGAAATGTTCTACCGCGAGACCGGCCAATTCAAGACGACTTATGCCGCCGACTCGGCGCTGTTTCCGATTCTCCAGGACAAGATCGGCATTGTGCTGATTTTGCTGGTGGCGTTCATCTTCGTGCCGCTCACGGCTTCGGACTTCGTGATCGATTCGATCCTGACCCCGATTCTTGTTTTTTCGCTCGCCGCAATCGGGCTCAATCTGCTTACGGGTTATACCGGATTGCTTTCGCTCGGCACCGGCGGTTTCATGGGGGTCGGCGCATACGCCTGTTATAAACTCGCGACGTTCTTTCCCGGCATCAACATCGTGGTGCTGATTGTTTGCTCAGGCTTCTTTGCCGCGGCTGCCGGAATCGTGTTCGGTCTGCCGAGTTTGCGGATCAAGGGCTTTTATCTTTCGGTCGCGACGCTCGCCTCGCAGTTCTTCCTGTCGTGGTGCTTCATCCGGGTTCCGTGGCTTTACAACTACAATGTGTCGGCTTCGATCGAGGTCCCCACCCGCACGCTTTTC
This sequence comes from Pseudolabrys sp., assembly GCA_036278575.1. Classification (GTDB taxonomy): domain Bacteria; phylum Pseudomonadota; class Alphaproteobacteria; order Rhizobiales; family Xanthobacteraceae; genus Pseudolabrys. The sequence continues at coordinate 14,107 of DASUKT010000244.1, forward strand.
AGCATTCCGGTGACCGGGCCCACCGCGACGCCCTCAACGCGCTACATCGTCGTGCTGGCGATCGTTTCCGTGATGACCTGGCTCGCATCGAATCTCATTCGCGGCCGTATCGGCCGAACCTGGATGGCCGTGCGCGACATGGACATTGCGGCCGAACTGATCGGCATCAAGCTCTATCAGACCAAGCTGCTCGCCTTCGCCGTGTCCTCATTCTACTGCGGAGTGGCCGGCGCGATGCTGGTTTTTCTCTGGCTCGGCAATGCCGAATCCGAGAGCTTCAACATTAATCAATCCTTCCTCATTTTGTTCATGGTGATCATCGGCGGTCTCGGCAGTCTGCTTGGATCTTTCCTCGGTGCAGCGCTGATCCTGGGATTGCCGATCGTGCTGCGCACGGCGCCTGGCGCGTTCGGCCTGTCGATCAGGGCGGCGACGGTGGAGCACATCACGTTCATGACGTTGGGGGCGCTTATCGTCGTGTTCCTGATCGCGGAGCCGAATGGGCTCGCCCGGCTATGGCAGATCGGAAAACAGAAACTCAGGGTGTGGCCTTTCGCCTATTGAAGGTGCACACTTGCGGCCAATTCCCCCAATCGGGCCGTCTCGTCGGCCCAAGAAGGGGGATACCCTCCCGGTCGAGGGCAGATGCAAATGCCGGCGAAGCACCGGCAGACAAGGGAGAAACAAAATGCGCTTCAAACATTTGGTTGTTGGCGCGGCTCTCGCCGGCCTTTTGGCGTCGCCGGCGCTGACGTCGACCGCGGAAGCACAAAGCGGGACATTTGTACCGCTCTTTACATACCGTACCGGTCCTTTCGCAAATTCCGGCATTCCGATCGCCAACGGTATGCACGATTACTTCAACATGCTGAACGCGCGCGATGGAGGCATCGGCGGCTCGAAGGTCGTCGTGCAGGAGTGCGAGACCGGTTACAAAAACGAGAAGGGTGTGGAGTGTTACGAGTCCGTCAAAGGCAAACACCCGTCGATCATCACGCCCTATTCAACCGGCATCACGCTTGCGCTGATTCCGAAAGCGGCGGTTGACCACATTCCGATCCTCTCGATGGCCTATGGGCTGTCTGCCTCGGCTGTCGGCAAAGACTTTCCGTGGATCTTCAATCCTCCGGCGACGTATTGGGACGGCCTGTCGATCATCTTCCGCTACATCGGCGGCAAGGAAGGCGGTCTCGACAAGCTGAAGGGCAAGACCATCGGCTACATCTTCTTCGACGGCGGCTATGGCCGCGAGCCGCTGCCGCTGCTGCATCAATTCGCCAAAGACTACGGATTCACCGTAAAGGAATATCCGGTGCCGCCGGCGCAGATGCAGAATCAATCGAGCATCTGGCTGAGCGTCCGCCGCGATCGTCCGGCCTACATGATCATGTGGGGCTGGGGGGCGATGAATCCGACTGCGGTGCAGGAAGCCGCCAAGACCGGTTATCCGATGGACCACTTCATCGGCATCTGGTGGTCGGGCAGCGAGGATGACGCGCGGCCTGCGGGCCCGGCCGGCAAAGGCTATCTGTCGCTCAACTTCAATGCCGTCGGCGCGAACTTCCCGGCGCTCAAGGACATCCAGAAGGATGTGATCGACAAAGGCAACAGCCAGACGCCGAAGGGTCAGCTCGGCGAGAACTTCTACAATCGCGGTGTGCTGAATGCAGCCGTGATCGCGGAAGGTATCCGCAACGCGCAGAAGCTCACCGGCAAGAAGGACATTACCGGCGATGAAATGCGCCGCGGCATGGAGACGCTGAAAATCACCGCCGCGCGCTGGAAAGAGCTGGGTCTCGCCGATTTCGCCGCGCCGATGTCGGTGAGTTGCTCGGATCACAACGGCCACCATTCGGCCTACGTCCAGCAGTGGGACGGCAAGAAGTGGGTGAAGGTGTCCGATTGGATCGCGCCCATGAAGAGCAAAGTCGAACCGCTGCTCGAATCGGCCGCGGCCGATTACGTCAAAAAGAACCAGCCGTGGCCGAAGCGGACGGAAGCTTGCGACAAGTCGTCGTAAGCTGATGTTTGACGGCGATTCCCTCTCCTCGTTTCGGCGGGGGGAGGTCTTTGCGGAGCGGGCATGGCAGTAGCCGCGACACAGGAAAAAACGACCGCTTCCGCTGTTGCGGACAAGATTCTATCGGTCAACAACATCGAGGTGATCTACGATCACGTCATTTTGGTGCTCAAGGGTGTTTCGCTCGAAGTGCCGAAAGGCGGGATCATTGCGCTGCTCGGCGCAAACGGCGCCGGCAAAACCACAACGCTGAAGGCGATCTCAAACCTGCTGCATGCCGAACGTGGCGACGTGACGAAGGGCTCGATTGTTTTTGATGGCGCCGAAGTCCAGGACCTTTCGCCCAACGAGCTCGTCCGCCGTGGCTGCATCCAGGTGATGGAAGGCCGGCAATGCTTCGGCCACCTCACGATTGAAGAAAACCTGCTCACGGGCGCCTTTACCCGCCGCGACGGTGGCGCCGCGATCCGCGGCGATCTCGAGAAAGTCTATGCGTATTTTCCGAAACTCGCCGAACGGCGCAATTCGATGGCGGGCTATACCTCGGGCGGGGAACAGCAGATGTGCGCAATCGGGCGTGCCCTGATGTCGCGGCCGAAGATGATCCTGCTCGATGAGCCTTCCATGGGGCTCGCACCGCAGATCGTCGAGGAAATCTTCGAGATCGTCAAAGACCTCAACGGCAACGAAGCCGTCTCATTCCTGCTTGCGGAGCAGAATACCTACATGGCGCTGAAAGTTGCGAGCCACGGCTACATTCTCGAAAACGGGCGGGTGGTGATGGATGGTGCCGCGCGGTCTCTCACGGAAAACGAAGACGTCAAGGAATTCTACCTCGGCATTGCCGAAGGGCGTCGCAAATCGTTCCGCGACGCCAAGCATTATCGCCGCCGCAAGCGCTGGCTGGCGTAACCTCCCCACCATCGTGCCAAAAAAATTCACTGCAATGTGAAGTTTTCACTTTTGGCTCAGAACCGCAGGCTGAACGCTGTTGCGACGTTCAATCGCCAGGGGGCGAAAGAGATCGAAGCGGAACACGATGGCCAGTCACTATGACGCGATGGAAACGCGCGACCCGGCGGTACGCGAGCGCGAGCTTTTCGCCGCGTTGCCGGACATCTTGGCGCGGGCGATGGCTGCATCGGGTTGGGCAAAGCATCTCAAGGGCGTCGATCCGAAGTCCGTGACCTCGCGTGCGGCGCTCGCCAAACTGCCGGTGTTGCGCAAAACCGATTTGGCCAGGCAGCAAGCGGAAGCCCCACCGTTCGGCGGTTTCAACGTAACGCCGCCGGGAAAGGCCAAACGTCTGCACATGTCGCCCGGACGGCTGTTCGAGCCGCAAGGTTGGGCCAGCGATTTTGGCAACGGCGCCCGCGCGCTTTTTGCCGCGGGATTTCGCGCGGGTGACATCATCCACAATTCGTTTTCGCACCATCTGACGCCGGGCGCTTACATTCTGGAAGAAGGCGCACATGCGCTCGGCTGCGCCACCATTCCCGGTGGCATCGGCAACACCGAGCAGCAACTCGCGGCCATCGCGCAGTACAAGGCGACCGGCTACATCGGAACGGCGGATTTCTTGAAGGTTCTGCTCGACACGGCCGAAAAAGCCGGACGCGACGTCTCATCGATCAGACGCGGGCTGTTTTCAGGGGCCGCGTTTCCCGCTTCGCTGCGCGAGGAATTCGGCGCGCGTGGCATCAACGGATTGGAATGTTATGCGGTCGCGGAAACGGGCGTCATTGCCTACGAGAGCGAGGCGCATGACGGGCTGATCGTCAGCGAGCCGCTGATCGTCGAAATCGTCCGGCCCGGCAGCGGCGATCCGGTTGCCGCAGGCGAGATCGGCGAAGTGGTCGTGACGACCGCCAATTCCGATTATCCGATGATCCGCCTGGCGACAGGTGATCTCTCCGCGACGATGCCGGGCCGCTCGCCGTGCGGGCGCACCAACACGCGCATCAAAGGCTGGATGGGGCGCGCCGACCAGACGACCAAGGTCAAAGGCATGTTCGTCCATCCGGCGCAGGTGCAGGAAATCGCGAAACGCCACCCCGAATTGGCCCGCGTGTGCCTCGTCGTGAGCCGGGCCGGTCAGCAGGACAGCATGACCTTGATGGCCGAGTGTGCGCAGGCCGATGACGCGCTTTCCGAGGCGGTTGCCGCAACGCTCCAATCGGTCACCAAGGTCCGCGGCTCGGTCAGCCTCGTGCCGTTGGGCTCGCTGCCGGATGACGGCAAAGTAATCGTGGATGAACGATCGAGACGGTAACCGCGTATCGAGCGCCTTGACCGCGTGGCGGGTTTGCCGCTGACTGCAGCACCATGAACCCGAAACCTCCGCCCGCTGCTTCGCGTCACATCGGCGTGCTGCTCGTCAATCTCGGTACGCCGGAGGCGACCGATTACTGGTCGATGCGCCGCTACCTGAAACAGTTCCTGTCCGACCGGCGGGTCATCGAGGAAAACCGGCTCAAGTGGTGGCTCGTCCTCAATCTTATCATCCTGACGGTACGCCCCGGGCGCAAAGGCCGCGATTACGCGAAAATCTGGAATCGCGAGCGCAACGAGTCGATCCTGAAAACCATCACGCGTTCACAAGCGGAAAAGCTCGGGGCTTCGTTCGCTGGCGACGAGCGCATTCTCGTCGACTGGGCGATGCGCTACGGCCACCCATCAATTGCCTCACGACTCGATGCAATGCAGGGCGCCGGCTGTGACCGCATCCTGATCGTGCCGCTTTATCCGCAATATGCGGCAGCAACCACCGCGACCGTTTGCGACGAGGCGTTCGCCGCGCTCGCACTGATGCGCGACCAGCCCGCCATTCGCGTCGCACCGCCTTACTATGACGATCCGGTCTATATCGACGCGCTTGCTTCTTCACTTGAAGCATCGCTGGCGACGCTCTCCTTCAAGCCGGACATCGTCCTGGCTTCCTTTCATGGGATGCCGGAAGAGTATCCGCGCAAGGGCGATCCCTATCCGCAGCACTGTGCCGAGACGACTCGGCTCTTGCGCGAGCGTCTCAGGCTCGATGAGAGCAAATTGATGATGACCTACCAGTCGCGCTTCGGCACGGCGGAGTGGCTCAAGCCCTACACCGACGCGACGGTCAGGAGACTCGCGCAAAGCGGCGTCAGGAATCTGGCCGTCATCACGCCGGGCTTTGCCGCCGATTGCCTCGAGACGCTCGAGGAGATCGCGATGGAAAATGCCGCGATTTTCAGGGAAGCGGGCGGGCAGAGCTTTGCCGCGATCCCGTGCCTCAACGACAGCCCCGGCGGAATGGGCGTCATCCGGCACGTCGTGGCGCGCGAGCTTGCCGGGTGGCTCTAGGGCAAGGCCCCGCATCAACGTCTCGTTAACCATCAACGTTTTAATTTCGTTAACCAAGTCTGCCGGCGAGCGGCGGCATTTTCCTTTCGGGGAATGCGCCGGTGCCCTCGCGCCTGC
>DASUKT010000245.1:0-4310 GCA_036278575.1 Pseudolabrys sp.
GCCGTCGAGAATGTTGCGGCGGTTGTAGTCCGCAAGCAGCAATTCGCTGATCGCCTTCTGCGTGCCGTAGGAGGTGAGCGGCGTCAGATGAAACTCGTCGTGGATCGATGGCGGAAACGGCGCGCCGAACACGGCGATCGATGAGGTGAAGACCACCTTCGGTCGGTAACCGCCACCCGCCGCGCGTATTGCTTCGAGCAGCGCGCGGGTGCCGTCGAGATTGACGTGGTAGCCTTTCTCGAAATCAACCTCGGCTTCACCCGAGACGACGCCCGCGAGATGAAAGATCACCTCGGGCCGCAAAGAAATCAGCTTTAAAGCCTCGCCTGGCTTGGCTAGATCGCTTTCATAAATATCGAAGTCTGGTGTAGGGCGATTTCCCGGCTTCATTATCTCTCCGGGAAATCTAAACACGTCGTGCAAGTGCAGTTTTTTGATTTCGTGCCCGTTCAGCGCTCCATCGTGGATAAGTCGCTGAGTCAGTTTGCGGCCGATCATGCCGGCCGCGCCGGTTATCAGAATGTGCATCACACCCTCTTCGCATCCTCCGCCGGCTGGAAGCGGTCGATCTGGCGCAGGGCGGGAAACAACCACATCCAGATGCCGGCGACCAGCAGCGACCCCAGGCCGCCGAGAAAGGCCGCGGGCATTGCGCCGATCAAGCCGGCCAGCATCCCGGATTCGAATTCTCCAAGCGTGTTCGACGTGCCGACGAACAGGGAATTGATGGCGGTGACGCGGCCGCGCATAGCATCCGGTGTCTCGATCTGCACCAGCGAGAAGCGGATCACCACGCTGATGGAATCGGATGCGCCGAGCACGGCCAGCGCGACCATCGACAGCGGCAACGAGGTCGAGAGCGAAAAGACGATGGTGGCAAGGCCGTAAAGCGCAACGACCGAAAACATCTTGATGCCGATTTTGCGTTCGACCGGGAAGCGAGCGAGCAGGATTGACATGCTCAAGGCGCCGATCGCGGGCGCCGAGCGCAGAAGGCCGAGCCCCGTCGGCCCGGCGTCGAGAATGTCGTGCGCGTAAATCGGCAACAGCGCGGTGACGCCGCCGAGCAACGTGACGAACAAATCGAGCGAGATCACGCCAAGAAGCCGCGCGCGCGAGCGCACGAAACGGATGCCCGCCAGAACCGAAGACAGGGTGGGCGGCTCGCGCCGCGGCGGTGGCCGATCGACCTTCACCAGCGTGACCAGCGTGATTGCCGTCGTGAAAAACAGCAGGCACATGACGCAGACGAGCGGCGGGCTCACTGCATAGATCAATCCGCCGAGCGCAGGTCCGCAGATCACCGCGGTCTGGTTGGCCGTGTTCCATCCGGCGACCGCGCGCGAAAGCAGCGACTGCGGCACCAGAACCGGCATCAGCGCGTGTGCGGTCGGCACCTCGAAGGCGCGCGCGCAACCGACCAGAAACACCGCGCCGAACAGCAGCGCGAGGCTGAACACGTGTGCGGCCAGCGCCGCAATTACCGTGATCGCCGCGAGGGCGCTCACGCCTTGCGCAATCCGCACGATGAGGCGGCGGTCGTAACGGTCGGCGATGTGGCCGATCGCCAGCGTGAACACGACCGCTGGCATGAACTGGATCAGGCCGACGAGACCGAGGTCGAACGCGTTGTGGGTGATGTCGTAGATCGACCACCCGATCGCCACCGTAAGCGCCTGGTAGCCGAGCGTGGAGAAAAGCCGCGCGATGCACAGCAGCACGAAAGGCCGCTGCTGCGTCAGCCGGATCGAGGGAAGCACGGTGTCCGTCATTTCGCCGCGTTACCTGCATTCATGGCGGCGAGGCTCTGCTTCTGCTTTCCCTCGGCGGTGAAATTCTCCGGCGCAAGCCAGCGTTCGAACTTGCGCTTCCGGTCGGGCCATTCGCTGTCGAGCATGGAGTACCAGGCGGTGTCGCGGTTGCGGCCTTTGGCGATGATGAGCTGGCGGTGGACGCCCTCGAACGAGAAGCCGAGCCGCAACGCGGCTCGCCGCGAGGCATCGTTCAGCCAATGGCATTTCCATTCGTAGCGGCGATAGCCAAGCGTCTCGAAGACGTAGCGGGCGAGCAGGTATTGTGCCTCGGTCGCCAGCGGTGTCCGCTGGAGCGAAGGCGAATAAAGCACGTGGCCGACCTCGACCACCCGCATTGCCGGCTCGATGCGCATCAGCGCAAGGAATCCGGCCGCATAGCCTTCCGTGTTGACGATTGCATACGTGTAAGGATCGTCGCTTTCACTGAAGCCTGCCATCCACTTTGAAAACGCGTCGAACCCGGAGAACGGCCCGTAGCGCGACATGTAGGTCCAGATCTCATCATGGTCTTTGACGCGCGGCCACAAAGCCGCCGCGTACCTGACGTTGAGCTTTTCGAGAAGACCGAAGCGGCCCTGCAGCACGACCGGCTCCGGCCGTTTCGCAGGCGTGGTGTCAACCGGCAGCCCGACGGGCTGCCCGGTTTTTGGATCGGGCTCCGAGGTCACGGCTTTGGGCGGTTGGCGCGATCGTTATGAAAAAACGTATTGAGTTCGTGGTTGGAGATCACGCCGGCAAAGCTGTCGAATTTTCCTTCCTCGGCAATTTGTTTTGCCGATTTCATGAAAGCGTGCATGGCGAGACGCGCCGGCGTGCCGCCGACGCTGATGCGCCGCACACCCATGTCGGCGAGGTCTTTCACCGTGAAGCCGAACGCGCCGCTGTTGAGGAAGTTGATCGCCCGGCCGCCGACCGCCTTCACCGTCGCCTCGATATGCTCGCGCGTCTTGATGCCGGGCGAGTAAAGGCAATCTGCGCCGGCGTCGGCAAAGGCTTTCAGCCGCCGGATCGTCTCGTCGATATCGGGCCGGTTCTTGATGAAGCCCTCGGTGCGCGCGGTGAACACCACGTTGCTGCCGGATTTGTCGATCGCGGCGCGGGCGGCTTTCACGCGCTTGACGGCAAGGTCGAAATCATAGAGCGGCTCGGGCCGGCTGCCGTCGCCATGGGAATCCTCGATCGAAAGACCCGCGACGCCGGTCTCGATGCAGCGCGTCACGTTCCCCGCGACCTCGTCGGGATCGTGCGCATAGCCGTTCTCGAAATCGGCATTGAGCGGAATGTCGGTTGCTTCCGCTAGCTCGCGATAATGCGCGAGCACCTGATCCATCGACTGCTCGCCGTCCGCATAGCCTTTCGAGTGGGCGTGGCCCGCGCTGGTGCCGGCGATGGCCTTGAATCCGAGGCTTTGCAGGTAGCGTGCGGTGCCAACGTTCCACGGGTTCGGGATGACGAAGCAACCGCTCTTGTGCAGTTCACGAAAAGCGCGCCGCTTGTCGGCGGTAGACGGGCGGGAGGCGGGCATGAAAAGCTCACAAATCAGGTGGCGAGGCGGCGCGAATTTGCCATTTTCGGCCCGGTAGGAATAGTCAATTTCCGTGGCCGAATGATCGCCATGCGTGATTGTACGTACAGGAGGAGTGACGTGGATTCGGTCGATCTGGATGCCCTGGAAGGGACCGCGAAGGCGAAGATGCCGCCGGCCTCTTTTGCATTCTGTGCCTGCGGCGCCGATGACGAAATTTCAATGCTCGAAAATATCGCCGCCTGGCGCGCGCTGCGGCTGCGGCCGCACGTGCTGCGCGACATCGCCAAAATCGATCTTTCGACCACGCTGCTCGGTACGCCCGTCAAGACGCCGATCATGGTGGCGCCGACCGGACGCCATAAGCTGTTCAACAAGGAGGGCGAGCGCGCCACTGCGCGTGGCGCGGCTGTGGCCGGTTGCGCGTATGTCGTGGCGAGCAATTCGAACGTTACCGTTGAGGATGTTGCGTCCGAGCGCCGCGGCGCGCCGCAGTGGTTCCAGCTTTACTACTGGCCGAACAAAAAAGAAGTCGAGGCGCTGATCGACCGCCTCGCCGCTGCCGGATTTACCGCGCTGGTGCTCACGGTCGATGCGCCGGTGCCCGGCTGGAGCCCGCGCGCCGCGCGCGAGCAGCACGAGCCGTCGCCGGAAATCCTGAACATCAACATGCCCGGCTTGCCGATGGCGCGCACGGCCTATCATCCCGATTTCGTCGGCAAGGTTCTTTATCCGGCGACCTGGCGCGAGCTGGAATGGCTGGTGAAGCGTTCGCCGATGCCGGTGATGGTCAAGGGCGTGCTGCGCGCCGACGACGCCGTGCGTGCTGCCGAGCACGGCGCACGCGCTGTCATCGCGTCGAACCACGGCGGCCGTCATCTCGACACCACAGTGACCACCGCCGCGGCGGTCGGCGAGATCGCCACGGCGCTGTCCGGCAAGGCGGAAGTTTACGTCGACGGCGGCATCCG
>DASUKT010000246.1:0-16562 GCA_036278575.1 Pseudolabrys sp.
AGGCGATGGCCGTCGTCACCTTCACGATTGCGGTCGTTCACGCCGCCTCTTTGTGGCCGCGCAGGGCCGAACGTCCCGAGAACGTGGGCGCGCTTGCGGAAAAGCACACATGATCGACGCCAGGACGACAAACGGCATTGCCGTTGTCACGCTTGTGCACGGCAAGGCCAACGCGCTCGATATCGAGCTATGCGATGCCCTGGCGAAGAAGTTTGCTGAATTGCGTGCGTCCGATGCGCGCGCGGTGATCGTGACCGGGCAGGGCAAGATATTTTCCGCCGGCGTCGATCTGGTGCGCCTCGACCGCGAAGGCGCGGATTACGTCCGGCGCTTTTTACCGGCCCTGCATCGGCTTTACGAAGCGGTGTTCTTCCATCCAAAGCCGGTTATCGCGGCGATGAATGGCCATGCCATCGCCGGTGGCGCGGTGCTCGCGTGCTGCGCCGACCGGCGCATCATGGCGAACGGCGGCGGGCGCATCGGTATTACGGAACTGCTGGTCGGCGTTCCATTTCCGGCGCTGGCGTTCGAGGTGGTGCGCTTTGCGGTTCCGCCGCGCTATCTGAGCGAGTTCATGTTCGGCGCAGGTACCTACGCGACCGATGTTGCGCTTCAGAAAGGGTGGGTCGACGAAATGGTCGAACCGGATGCGTTGATGCCGCGTGCATCGGCGGTCACAGAGCAATATGCGTCGCTCTCGCCGGCCGCTTTCGCACAGACCAAAAAACAGTTTCGTCAGCCGGCCGCCGACAAGGTGGCGCGCGATGGCGAAGCAACCGACAAGATCGTGACGGATATCTGGGCTGCGCCGGAGGCGCTGCGATATATCAGGGATTACGTTGCGAAGACATTGAAACGATGATCCGCCTCATCCTGAGGACCGCTGCGAAGCAGCGCGTCCCGAAGGATGGGCGGCCTCATGGTTCGAGACGCATCGCCATAGCGCGTCGAAGACGCGCGTTGACGCGCTTATGGCGATGCTCCTCACCATGAGGTCAAGCACTCAATCCTTCCTCGAGATCGGCGATGATGTCTTCCACATCTTCGAGCCCGATCGACAGCCGCACCACGTCGGGACCTGCGCCGGCCTGCACCTTCTGAGCATCTGACAATTGCCGGTGCGTGGTCGACGCGGGATGGATGATGAGCGAACGCGTGTCGCCGATGTTGGCCAGATGCGAGAACAGCTTCACGTTGGAAACGAGCTTCACGCCGGCGTCATAACCGCCCTTGAGGCCGAAGGTGAACACGGCGCCGGCGCCCTTCGGGCAATATTTCCTGGCGAGCGCATGGTACTTGTCGCCGGGCAAGCCCGGGTAGCTCACCCATGCGATCTCCGGCCGTTTCGCCAGCCACTCGGCGACGGCAAGCGCATTGTCGCAATGCTTCTGCATGCGCAGCGGCAGCGTCTCCGTGCCGGTGAGGATGAGGAACGCGTTGAATGGAGACAGCGCCGGCCCGAGGTCGCGCAAGCCGAGCACGCGGCAGGCGATGGCGAAAGCAAAATTGCCGAACGTCTCGTGCAGCACGATGCCCTGATATTCAGGCCGCGGCTCCGACAGCATCGGATAGCGGCCTCCGCGTGACCAGTTGAAGGTGCCGCCGTCGACGATCATGCCGCCGATCGAGTTGCCGTGGCCGCCCAGAAACTTCGTAAGCGAGTGCACGACGATGTCGGCGCCGAAGTCGATCGGTTTGCAGAGGTAGGGCGTCGCCAGCGTGTTATCGACGACGAGCGGCACGCCGGCCTTGCGGGCAATCTTCGAGACCGCCTCGATATCGGTAATGACGCCGCCCGGATTGGCGATCGATTCGACGAAAATTGCCTTGGTCTTCGACGAGACCGCTTTCTCGAATGACGAGATGTCCTCCGGGTCCGCCCAAACAACGTTCCAGCCGAAATTCTTGTAGGCGTGGTTGAATTGATTGATCGAGCCGCCGTAGAGCTTCTTCGAGGCGACGAATTCGTCGCCCGGCGTCATCAGGTTGTGCATCACGACGACCTGTGCGGCGTGGCCGGAGGCGATGCCGAGGCCGGCGGTGCCGCCTTCGAGCGCGGCGATGCGCTCCTCCAGCACGGCGGTCGTCGGATTGCCGATGCGCGTATAGATGTTGCCGAAGGTTTGCAGGCCGAACAGCGAGGCGGCGTGGTCGACGTCGTCGAACACGAACGAGGTCGTCTGGTAGATCGGCGTTGCGCGCGCGCCGGTCGTTGGGTCTGGCTGCGCGCCGGCATGAATCGCGAGCGTTGCAAAGCCCGGCGTATGTTCGGTCTGGTCGGCCATCGGTTGCCTGCCTGTCGTTGCGCGGCTGCCGGCCGCTTCAATCGCCGGATTTATTCAGCCGCGAGCAGGGGGGTCAAGGTAACATCACTCTATTGCCGGGCTTGTCCCAGCCACCCACGGCTTACCCCTTGCGGGTTGCAAAACGGAGTGCCCCGCCGGCTAAGCGGTGACGGCTATTCCTTTTCCTGCATTGCCTTGTCGGTCGCCTCGGTTGCGCCGCCTTGCATGGAAATGCGGTTGAGCGACATGCGCTGGACGCCCTTGCCGAGGATTTTGGCGCGCTTTGACGTCAGCGTGCGGGAGTTGACGCCGATCCATGAAATCTCCGACGACAGGCGGCCGTATTCGATCTTGGGACAGCGGTTCATGACGACTTTAAGCCCGGCGTCTTCAGCGAGCCTGGCCGCCTCGTCGTTGCGGATGGTGAGTTGCATCCAGATCACCTGCGGGCGTGGATTCATCTCCAGCGCCTCGCGCACGATTTGCGGCGCAAATTGCGCGGCGCGGAAGATATCGATCATGTCGACCGGCTCGGGAACGTCAGTGAGTTTCGCGTAGACCTTCTGCCCAAGAATGTCCTTGCCGGCCTGACCCGGATTGACCGGGACCATGTGGTAGCCGCGTTCGAGCAGATATTTGAACGCGAAATAGCTCGGCCGGTTGTCTTTCGGCGAAACGCCGACCATCGCGATCGTTTTCACGGTATTGAGGATGCCGCGAATGTAACTGTCGGCGTAAGTGTCGTGATTCATTCGGCGGGTGTTTTCTCAGCGGGTTCTTTTTGCGCGAGTGCGGCGCGCAGTCGCGCGTTTTCCGTCTCCAGCTCTTCGATCTTCGCTCTGACAGTGTTGAAGGCCTGCTCAAGGTCGGCTTCGCTGAAACGCGCGGTGATGTGCGAAGAGCAGTTTGCGTCCCAGGCTTCGATGGTGAACAGGATGACCCGCTCCGGCTTTGCTTTGTAGCCGGCATCGAACAATTTTTCGATCAATGCCGCATCGTTTTCAACGACGCGCGCGCGTCCCCACAATTTGACACGCTGCTTGCGCGCAAAGTCGAGCACGAACAGAAACGCGCGGTCGTTCTCCGACAGGTTGGCGATCGTTATGTATTGCCGATTGCCGCGGAAATCGGCGAAGCCGAGTGTTTTCTCGTCGATGATCTTGATGAATCCTTTCGGCCCGCCGCGGTGCTGCACGTAAGGCGCGCGGTCGCCGCTGGCGGTCGAGAGAAAGACCGTGTCCTGCTCGGCGATAAAGGCGGCCAATTCCGGCGTGATCCTGTCCGGGAATCCTTCCGCAAAGCGCCGGTCATAACGCTCGGCCGAGCCGCGCTCGGCCTGCGCCTGCCGGGCCGCCGGCGTGAAGACAATGCTGGAATTGTTCGTCGGCAAGACGTTATCCCGATTACTCAGCTCAACGGTCTTCCCATTCGGGCCTGCGCTTCTCGATGAACGCGCAAATGCCTTCCTCTGCGTCGCGCGCCATCATGTTTTCGGTCATCACTTCGGAGGCGTAATTGTAGGCGTCGGACAGCCCGAGCTCGATCTGACGATAGAAGGCTTCCTTGCCGATCTTGAGCACGTAAGAGGATTTGGACGCGACCTTTTTGGCCAGCGCGATCACCTCCTTGCGTTCTTCGCCTGGCTGCACGACGTGATTGACGAGACCGATGCGCGCGGCTTCTTCGGCGGGCACCATTTCGCCGGTCAGCAGCATCTCCATCGCGTGTTTGCGCGGGACGTTGCGCGACAACGCGACCATCGGCGTCGAGCAGAACAGGCCGATGTCGACGCCAGGCGTTGCAAATTTCGCCGCCGACGAGGCGACGGCAAGATCGCAGCTTGCGACAAGCTGGCAGCCGGCGGCGGTGGCGACGCCTTGCACGGCGGCGACGACCGGCTGGGGCAATTTGACGATCTGCTGCATCATCGCGCTGCACGTTGTCATGATGTGGCGGAAATAACTTTTCCCGCCATCGGCATCGCTGCGGCGCGCAGTCAGCTCTTTCAGGTCGTGGCCGGCGCAAAATGCCGGCCCGTTGGCGGCCAGCACAACAGCGCGCACGCTGCGGTCATTGGCGACCTCCGCGAACGCCTCGCTCAACGCGACGAGCAACGCCTCCGACAGGCTGTTGCGCGCCTGCGGGCGGTTGAGGATCAGAACTGCGATCTCCTTGTCGCGTTCGCGCAGCAGCACCGGTGCGGCGGTATCGGTTGCGCGGACGGCGGAGGTTTGGGCGTTCATGGAATCGATCCAAGGCTCAATCGAGACTGATACTTATCCCCGCGGGCTGCGGGCGCAAGGCCGGGAACGGAGCACAAAATCATGCGTTTTCCGACGAAAGGAGAACGTCATGGCGAAGCGACGCACAAAGTCGAAACGAACGAATCCTGGCCGCCGCCGCTGGTCGCGTCGGGTGACCGAGCATAGCGATGCGCTGACACTCGAAGGAGGCGTCTTCAACAAGCGCAGCCCAAAGGAGATCGCGCGCTCGCTCAAACGCTCGGCCGGGCGCAGCCGGCGGCGCAAGTCCGATCCCTATCGGTCGGCGATGTCGATGCTGACCTTCTATGTCAACCGCGCCGGCAAGAACCTTCCCGCATCCCGCAAGCGCACGCTCAACAAGGCGAAAGACGAATTGCGTGCGCTTTACGGCAAGAAGCGCGCGTCCTGAGGCGGTTTGACGTGGCGCCAAGTCCGTCTATGACACGGGGCGCGCCGGATTGACCGGCGAGGGGGCGGACATGCCGGCACCGGCGCTCAACGCCGATGAAATCGCCGAACTTTTGAAAGCGGAATTCCCGCAGGCGTTTTTCGATGGTTGCGGGCTGAGCATCGAGCGCGTGCGCTACGGCGAAACGCGGGTGCGCAAGGATTTCCATGCACGTTCGCTCAGGCCCGGTGGCACCATTTCAGGCCCGACGATGATGGAGCTGGCGGATTTCGCGATGTACGTCGCCGTGTTTTCGGCCATCGGCAGGCAGCCGCTCGCGGTAACGACCAATCTCAACATCAATTTCCTGCGCAAGCCGGCAAAATCCGCCTTACTGGCGGATGCGAGGTTGTTGAAGGTCGGCAAGCGGCTGGCTGTCGGGGAAGTGACCATCTTTTCCGAGGGAATGGCAGAGGCGGTCGCCCACGTCACGGCGACCTATTCCATCCCGCAAGAGCGCTAATTAGCTTAGGGTATTAAAATACCATTCTTATAAGCCTTTGATATTGAATATTAAAATAATGCCGGAGGGCGTTGACCTGCTGTATAGCGCTCGGCTAAAAAGCCGCGACTTTTTCGTGCCGCACAGGCGGCCGGATTTCCCGAAGGACCGGACATGAAGACCTATTCGGCCAAAGCTGCCGACATTGAGAAGAAGTGGGTCGAAATCGACGCCACCGGGCTCGTTGTCGGCCGGCTTGCTTCAATCGTAGCGCTGCGGCTGCGCGGCAAGCACAAGCCGACCTATACGCCGCACGTCGATGACGGCGACAACGTCATCGTCATCAATGCCGCCAAAGCCGTTCTGACCGGCCGCAAGGCCGAAAAGAAGGTGTATTACAAGCACACCGGCTATATCGGCGGCATCAAGGAAATCTCGGCGAAAGCAATCAAGGCCGGCAAATTCCCCGAACGCATTGTCGAGAAGGCGGTGGAACGCATGCTGCCGCGCGGGCCGCTTGCGCGCGTGCAACTCGGAAATCTGCGCGTTTATCCGGGGGCGGAGCATCCGCACGAGGCGCAGAAGCCGGAAAAGCTCGACGTTGCCGCCATGAATCGCAAGAACACGAGGAGTGCCTGACCGTGGCCGAAACCGTGCAATCGCTCGAAGGTTTGGCAAGCCTCAAACCGGCCACGCCCGAGGCACCGAAGTACGAGAAGAAGGTAGACGCCCAGGGGCGCGCTTATGCAACGGGCAAACGCAAAAATGCCGTCGCACGCGTGTGGATCAAGCCGGGTTCCGGCAAGATCACCGTGAACACGCGGGCGGTCGAAGTCTTCTTTGCTCGCCCCGTGTTGCGCATGCTTATCCAGCAGCCGCTGGTCGCGACCAACCGCAACGGTCAATACGACGTCGTCTGCACGGTTTCCGGCGGCGGGCTTTCCGGCCAGGCGGGCGCGGTACGCCACGGCATTTCCAAAGCGCTAACCTATTTCGAACCCGACCTGCGTGGGGCGCTCAAGAAGGGTGGGTTCCTCACGCGCGATCCGCGCGTGGTCGAACGTAAGAAGTATGGCCGTGCGAAGGCGCGGCGATCGTTCCAGTTCTCCAAGCGCTGACGGCATTTGCGCTTTTATTCGCAGCGGCCGCACCGAAAGGTGCGGCCGTTGCCGTTTTGGGCGGGATTTAGTTGCAATTTTAGAAAGTCTTTCATCGAAGGTCCTGCAACCGCGCAATTCTTTCCCCATAGCTTGCGGGTAATGTGCCGAACTGCCGCGATATCCAGCCGACACGCGGCCGGTCTTGGGAGTGAAAATTACCAGTCGTGGTCAATCTTCAGACTTCGATGTTGGATCTCTCGACATTGTATCTCGTCGCGATCTGTATCGCGGCGCTGCTCGGCCTTTTCCTGATTTTCTCATGGCTGCAGGAACGCAGTGTGAGGGCGCTCGCCTGGTGGGGCGCCGCATATTTGATTGGCGGATCGTCAATCGCCTTGTGGGCGTTGCCGTCACCCACATTCGCGCTGCCGGCCGTCGTACCGGGACTATTGATCTTCAGCGCCTGCGGCATGGTCTGGAACGGCGTCCGCCTCTTTCACCGCCGCCGCATACTGCCGCTTGCGATCTTTGGCGGGCCGATTTCGTGGCTGATCCTTTGTCATCTTCCGGCCGCCGGCAGCGCCGACGTGCGGATCGGTATCGGGGCGGTCATCGTTGCGGCCTACACTTACTTCATCGCTTTCGAGCTGTGGCGGGAGCGGCGCAAGTCGCTTTACTCGCGCACCGCCGCGGTTATCGTTCCGATCCTGCATGCGGTCATCTTTCTTTCACCGATGGCCATGCGGATATTCCTGCCGCATCGCGCAGCGCAAGGCTGGATCGACGTCTTCGCGTTGGAAACGATGGTCTATGCGGTGGGCGCGGCCTTTATCGTCATGCTGATGGTGAAGGACCATCACGTTCATATTCACCGTCATGCTGCCGCGACCGACCCGCTCACAGGGCTGCTCAACCGTCGTGCCTTTATGGAAAGCGCCAATAGTCTTTGCGCTCTCCGGTACAAGCGCGGTGAGCCGGTGACGCTGCTGGCGTTTGATCTGGATCACTTCAAATCGGTCAACGATACATTCGGCCACGCGGTCGGTGACGATGTGCTGCGTTTGTTTGCTTCAACGCTGCGATCGAGCATGCGCGCCGACGATATCATCGCGCGGCTTGGCGGCGAGGAGTTCGCTGCGATCATCCCGGCGGACCTGGCTGCGACCAGCAGGGTTGCCGAGCGTGTTCGCAGAGCCTTCGAGATAACGGGCGCTGTTGTCGGCGAAAGTCCGGTGGGCGCAACGGTCAGTATCGGGGCCGCAGTTTCGCTAACTGCGGACGAGGCGATTGAAGCGTTGCTCGCGCGCGCCGATGCCGCGCTCTACCGTGCAAAACGCGCGGGCCGCAATCGCGTGCACACGACGGACGACGACGATTCCGCGCAAGACGAGGCTTCGCGGCTTATCGCTGCGGCGCGTGCGGGCAATGCCGTGCGGCTGATGCCGAGGGCGCGCAGCGTGCCCATGCCGGCTCAGGTCGCAAGCGACGCATCAATGAGAAAGATTGCGACACCTCTTCGCGCGAACCAGCGTTAGCGTCCCGCGGCAGTCGTCGCGTACCTTGCGCTATGGCAAAAGGGCGCCCGGAGGGGGCGCCCTTAAAGTTACAGGATCGGAAAAAGTGACCGTTCACGCCGAATAGTACATCTCGAACTCGACGGGATGGGGCGTGTGCTCGAAGCGGATCACTTCCTGCATCTTCAGGTCGAGATAGCTGTCGATGAAGTCGTCGTCGAAAACCCCGCCGGCCTTCAGGAACGCACGGTCCTTGTCGAGCTCGCCGAGCGCCTGTCGCAACGAACCGCATACCGTCGGGATTTTTCTCAATTCTGCCGGCGGCAGATCGTAAAGGTCCTTATCGATCGCCGAGCCCGGATCGAGCTTGTTCTTGATGCCGTCGAGTCCTGCCATCAGCATTGCCGCGAAAGCGAGATACGGATTGGCGAGCGGATCGGGGAAGCGTACCTCGACGCGCTTGGCCTTCGGGTTTGTCGTGTAGGGAATGCGGCACGAGGCCGATCGGTTGCGCGCAGAGTAGGCAAGCAGCACCGGCGCCTCGAAGCCCGGCACCAGCCGCTTGTAGGAATTGGTCGTCGGATTCGTGAAAGCGTTGATCGCCTTGGCGTGCTTGATGATGCCGGCAATGTAGGAAAGGCAGGTTTCCGACAGATCCGAATACTTGTTGCCGGCGAAGACCGGCTTGCCACCTTTCCAGATCGACTGGTGGCAGTGCATGCCCGAACCGTTGTCACCATAGACCGGCTTCGGCATGAACGTGGCGGTCTTGCCGTAGATCTGCGCGACTTGCTGGATGCAGTATTTGTAGATCTGCAGATGGTCCGCCATCAGGGTGAGCGGCGAGAATTTCATCCCGAGCTCGTGCTGTGCAGATGCCACTTCGTGGTGGTGCTTCTCGACCTTCACGCCCATACGCGCCATGGCGCCAAGCATTTCCGAACGCATGTCCTGTACGGAGTCTTGCGGCGGGACCGGGAAGTAGCCCTTCTTGGTGCCGATGCGGTGGCCGAGGTTGCCGCCCTCGTAATCCATGTCGGAGTTCGACGGGAACTCGATCGAATCGAGCTTGAAACCTGTGTTGTACGGATCAGCCTTGTACTTGACGTCGTCGAATACAAAGAACTCGGCTTCCGGTCCGAAGTACACGGTATCGCCGACGCCCATCGACTTGACCATGCCTTCCGCCTTCTTGGCGATGCCGCGCGGGTCGCGGTTATAGGGCTCGCCTGTCGTCGGCTCGAGTACGTCGCAGACGAGCACGAGTGTGGTCTCGGCGAAAAACGGATCGATGCAGGCGGTCGCCGGATCGGGCATCAAATTCATGTCGGACTCGTTGATCGCCTTCCAGCCGGCGATCGAGGAGCCGTCGAACATCTGGCCTTCCGCGAACGTATCTTCCTCGATCATCGAAACGTCGAACGTCACGTGTTGCCACTTGCCGCGCGGATCGGTGAAACGGAAATCGACGTATTTCACGTCGTTGTCCTTGATCATCTTCATGACATTCTTGGCTGTCGTCATGGACTGCAGTCCCCCTTGTTATGTGAAAAACGACGCGCGGAAGCGAAAAGCGGACCGCGACTAGATGGCATCTATTCCAGACTCTCCGGTTCTGATCCGGATTGCTTCTTCAATGTTGGACACGAATATCTTGCCGTCACCAATTCGGCCAGTCTGCGCCGCGCGCCGGATTGCTTCGACCGCTTTTTCCACCATGTCGTCCGCGAGCACGATCTCGATTTTCACTTTCGGCAAAAAATCGACGACGTATTCGGCTCCGCGATAGAGTTCGGTGTGGCCCTTCTGCCGGCCAAATCCCTTTGCCTCCGTGACGGTAATTCCCTGAAGACCGACTTCCTGGAGAGCCTCTTTCACCTCGTCGAGCTTGAACGGCTTGATGACCGCCTCGATTTTTTTCATTGCCCGTCCTCTTTCCGGCTCGCTGACGCAATGCGAGCGGTCTTTCCGTTTGCAGGTCCCATGCCAAATCGGCGGGGCGCAAAAAACGCTAGCGGGGCCGGATTTAAGCGGGCGGTCGGGGTCTGTGCAAATAATTGCAGCGCTTTTCGTGCCTAAGTTCTGAGCAAACCGCCTAAATTTGTGTCACACGGCTTCGCCCGTCTACGAAGCGGATTTGTCGGCGCTTTGGGGTGCCGATACTGTCTCAAATCATGCTTGAGTTGTTGACCAGCAGCGAAATGGCGGAGGCCGACCGTTTGGCTATCACTAGCGGCACGACCGGCGTTGCCCTGATGGAAAACGCCGGCCGCGCTGTGGCCGATCGAGCCGCCACGCTCCCCGGTCGACGGGTCGTCGTCGTGGCGGGTCCGGGGAACAATGGGGGTGATGGCTTTGTTGCGGCGCGCTGCCTCGCCGAGCGGGGCTATTCCGTTACCGTAGCTCTTGTCGGCGGGCGCGAGCGGCTCAAAGGCGATGCCGCCAGTGCCGCCGGACAATGGAGCGGACCGATTGAGGTGGCATCGCCCGCCAGCCTGGACGGGGCTGATATCGTCATCGACGCCCTTTTCGGAGCCGGACTCGGCCGGCCGATTGAGGGGAAGGCACGGGCGATGGTCGAAGCGATGAACGGAAGCGATGCTCCGGTCGTTGCGGTCGATCTCCCGAGTGGGGTGAATGGCTCGACCGGGGCTACAACCGGCGTTGCCGTGCAGGCCGCCCACACCGTGACCTTTTTCCGACGCAAGATCGGCCACCTGCTGCTGCCCGGCCGGCTGCGCTGTGGCACGGTGCATGTCGCCGATATCGGGATTCCGAGTAGCGTCCTCGATTCCATCCGCCCGGCGACCTTTGCCAATGTGCCGGGGCTCTGGGGTGGATCGTTCCCAACGCCGCGGGCCGAGGGGCACAAATATTCGCGCGGCCACGCCGCGGTCGTTTCAGGTGGGCTATCGACAACCGGTGCGGCGCGTCTGGCTGCCCGAGGCGCCCTGCGGGCAGGAGCGGGGCTGGTGACGATTGCTTCTCCGCGCGAGGCGCTGGCCGTCAACGCGGCGGCAAGCACGGCGGTGATGGTTCGCCCGGTCGACGGCGGTCGCGAACTCCAGGCCTTTTTGGAAGATGAGCGGCGGAACGCAGTTGTCGTGGGTCCGGGCGGCGGGATCGGGGCACCCATGCGGGAGCAGGTTTCTGCCGTTCTTGGCGCGCGCGCGGCGGCGGTCCTCGATGCCGATGCACTGACCAGCTTCGCGGAGCAACCGCAAACCCTGTTCGATTTGATCCATAAGCGCGGCGGTGCCGAAGTCGTGTTGACACCGCACGCGGGAGAATTCGATAATCTTTTCAAGCTAATAAGTGAGAGTTGCGAGATTTCTGACAAGGTTGGAAGGGCACGTGCGGCCAGCCGCATGAGTGGGGCGATTGTGCTGCTGAAGGGCGCCGATACAGTTGTTGCTGCCCCCGATGGCAGGGCGGCGATTGCGAACAATGCGCCTCCATACCTCGCAACGGCCGGTTCGGGTGACGTGCTTTCCGGGATGATCGCTGGACTACTGGCGCAAGGCATGCCGGCATTTGAAGCCGCCGCCGCCGCCATTTGGCTGCACGGGGAGGCTGCCAATCGGTTTGGTCCCGGCCTCATCTCGGAAGACCTTCCCGAAATGCTGCCAGGCGTCTATCGGCAGCTGTTCGACGATCCCGCAATCGCGAGGTAACCCGAGAGGCGGTGCAAGTAGCGATGCGCGAACCGCCCGCCCATATTTGTCGTGTTGCGCGATTTATGCATGGTATAAGCCGCGCCGCCCGCCGGCATGCCTGATCGCTTGCCCATGGGGTGAGCGGCGCGCTAGGCCTTGCTTGGATGACGGCTCGGCGCCGCGGATCGATTGTTATCTGCGG
The DNA here is from genome assembly GCA_036278575.1 of Pseudolabrys sp. Classification (GTDB taxonomy): domain Bacteria; phylum Pseudomonadota; class Alphaproteobacteria; order Rhizobiales; family Xanthobacteraceae; genus Pseudolabrys. The sequence continues at coordinate 11,912 of DASUKT010000246.1, forward strand.
GCGTGGCGGAATTGGTAGACGCGCTGGATTTAGGTTCCAGTGACGTAAGTCGTGGGGGTTCAAATCCCTCCGCCCGCACCATTGCCGCTCGCTGCGGGTATTCAATGCCCGTTCAACAAGACCCGACGGGTCCCCGCCCCCGTCGCCAGTGATGAAAGATGAGTTGAAGTATGCAAGTCACCGAAACGCTTTCTGAAGGTTTGAAGCGCGAGTTCAAGGTTGTCGTGCCGGCATCGGAGCTTGATGCCAAGGTCAACAAGCATCTCGACGACCTCAAGGGCCGTGTCCGCATGGACGGCTTCCGGCCCGGCAAGGTCCCTGTCGGTCACCTCAAGCGCGTTTACGGCCGTTCCGCGATGGCCGAGGTGATTGAATCGACAGTACGCGATGTGAACGCGAAGATCGTTACCGATCATGGCTATCGTCTGGCGACGACACCGAAGGTGACGTTTCCCGAAGAGGCGGGTGCGATCGAGCAACTGGTCGCCGGCAAGTCCGATCTTGCTTACACGATGGCGGTCGAGATCGTTCCGAAGATCGAGTTCGCGGATTTTAAAGCGATCAAGTTGACGAAGCTCGTAACCGACGTAACCGACAACGAGCTTGATGAAGCGGTCAAACGGATCGCGGAGCAAAATCGTCCTTTCACGCTGAAAGCGGAAGACGGAAAAGCAACCAAGGACGATCGTGTCATCGTTTCGTTCGTTGGCCGCATCGACGGCGCTCCGTTCGAGGGCGGCACTGGTGAAGATATTACCGTGCACCTCGGATCGGGTACGTTCATTCCCGGATTTGAGGACCAACTCATCGGCGCCGCGGCCGGCGAAAAACGCACGATCAAGGCGACTTTCCCGCCGAATTACACCAACGACAAATTGGCGGGCAAGGAAGCCGAGTTCGACGTAACCGTTAAATCGGTTGAGTCGCCGGGCAAAGTCGAAATTGACGACGCATTTGCAAAGAATCTCGGATTGGACTCGCTCGCTAAATTGCGTGAAGCTCTCAAGGAGCGCATTGAGCGAGAGCACGCTGGAGCAAGCCGGCAAAAGATCAAGCGAGCGCTGCTCGACGAATTGGACGCCCGCCACAAGTTCGATCCGCCGCCCTCGCTGGTCGAGGAGGAGTTCGGCCGCGTCTGGAAATCGGTAACGAGTGAGCTGGAGAGCACCGGCCGCACTTTTGCCGACGAGGATACGACTGAGGAAAAAGCGAAAGCCGAATATCAGGCAATTGCGGAGCGCCGCGTGAGACTCGGACTTTTGATGGCCGAAATCGGCGAGAAAAACAAAATCACCGTCAGTGAGGATGAGCTTAATCGTGCGCTGGTCGAGCAGGTGCGGCAATACCCGGGTCAGGAGCAGCGGGTTTGGGATTATTTCCGGCAAAATCCATCGGCGGTAGACGCTATACGAGCCCCGCTTTTTGAGGAGAAGGTGGTCGATTTCCTGCTTGAGCTTGCCAGCGTTACCGAAAGGAAGGTTTCACGTGAGGAGCTTTATAGCGACGATGAAAAAACCGCCGGTTAAGCACCTTGCGCAACTTGCGCCGGCGGCACTGCGAAAATAGATCACTCGCCACGCACACGCCGCTAAGCTAGCCGCATGTGATTCGAGGAAGTCAAATGAGAGACCCGGTCGAAACCTATATGCAGCACCTCGTCCCCATGGTGGTCGAGCAGACCAACCGCGGAGAGCGTGCCTACGATATTTATTCGCGGCTTCTAAAGGAGCGGATCATCTTCATTACCGGGCCGATCGAAGACGGGGTCGCGGCGTTGATCGTTGCGCAGCTTCTTTTCCTCGAGGCGGAGAACCCGAAAAAGGAAATTTCGATGTACATCAACTCGCCAGGCGGGGTGGTGACATCGGGGATGGCGATCTACGACACCATGCAGTTCGTGCGCCCGCCGGTATCCACGCTTTGTGTCGGCCAGGCCGCATCGATGGGGTCGCTGTTACTTGCTTCGGGGGCCAAGGATTTGCGGTTTGCGCTGCCGAACGCACGCGTCATGGTCCATCAGCCCTCGGGCGGGTTCCAGGGGCAGGCGACCGATATCATGCTGCACGCGCAGGAAATCCTGAACCTGAAAAAAAGACTGAACGAAATCTATGTGAAGCACACAGGGCAATCGCTGAAGAAGATCGAGGACGCTTTGGAGCGCGATTTTTTTCTCACCGCGGATGCTGCAAGAGAGTTTGGGTTGGTCGACAAGGTCATCGACAAACGCCCTGAGGAACTTTTGCCCAAACCCGCTTAATCGCAGGGGTGCCTGTCCAACGGATTTCACAGCGCGCAAAATCCTTTTGGCGGGGTCACATTTTTGACGGGGGTGAAGGTGTTATCGTTAATAGAATCTTGATTATCCAGTCGTTAGCATGCTTCGCTTAAGGTAGTGAGGTGGCGGTCGATACTGGAACCGGGGCAGACCGCCGTGGCTTGGATTGGAGACGTCGAGTTGATGTGCGATACGGCGTTGCTGCCGGCACGGTCAGTGACCGGAAGCATACGGGGCGGGCGAACGATAGAGTGATACGGAGAGTCGAATGAGCAAGGTCGGTGGCGGCGAGTCGAAGAACACGCTCTATTGCTCATTCTGCGGCAAGAGCCAGCATGAAGTCCGCAAGCTCATCGCCGGTCCGACCGTTTTCATTTGCGATGAGTGCGTCGAACTTTGCATGGACATCATCCGCGAGGAGAACAAGTCCTCGCTGGTAAAGTCACGCGATGGGATTCCGACTCCGAAGGAAATTCGTAAAGTTCTCGACGACTACGTGATCGGTCAGGATCACGCCAAGAAAGTCCTCTCGGTCGCCGTCCACAATCACTACAAGCGGCTCAATCATCAGACCAAGCACAACGACGTTGAGCTCGCGAAGTCGAACATCCTGCTGATTGGGCCGACCGGCTCCGGCAAGACGCTGCTTGCGCAGACGCTCGCGCGCATTCTCGACGTGCCTTTCACGATGGCGGATGCGACCACTCTCACGGAAGCGGGTTACGTCGGCGAGGACGTGGAGAACATCATCCTGAAGCTGCTGCAGTCGGCCGACTACAACGTCGAGCGCGCGCAGCGCGGCATCGTCTACATCGACGAGATCGACAAGATTTCACGCAAGTCCGACAACCCCTCGATCACGCGCGACGTGTCGGGTGAGGGCGTGCAGCAGGCGCTGCTCAAGATCATGGAGGGCACCATAGCATCGGTGCCTCCGCAGGGCGGCCGCAAGCATCCGCAGCAGGAATTCCTGCAGGTCGATACGACTAACATTCTGTTCGTGTGCGGCGGTGCATTCGCCGGCCTCGACAAGATCATCTCGGCGCGCGGCCGGTCTACCTCGATCGGTTTTTCGGCCAAGGTTTTGGCGCCGGAAGATCGCAAGACCGGCGAGATTTTCCGCGAGGTCGAGCCGGAGGATTTGCTTAAGTACGGCCTGATCCCGGAGTTCGTCGGGCGCTTGCCCGTGGTCGCGACGCTGGAAGATCTCGATGAGGCCTCCCTCAAGAAGATTCTCGTGGAGCCGAAGAACGCCCTGGTCAAGCAGTATCAGCGGCTGTTCGAAATGGAGTCGATCGATCTCACGCTCGCCGAGGAAGCTCTCGGAGCGATCGCCCGCAAGGCCATCGACCGAAAGACCGGCGCGCGCGGTCTGCGTTCGATCATGGAGGGCATCTTGCTCGATACCATGTTCGACCTGCCCAGCCTCGAAGGTGTCGAAGAAGTCGTCATCTCCAAAGAAGTGGTCGAAGGTACGGCGCGGCCGCTCTACATTTACGCAGATCGGAGCGATCGGGTCGAATCTGGCAGCGCCAGCGCCTGAGTAGCGGCAGCCCCATCGGGAACTCGCCTTCGATTCGTGCATTGGCCAATGCGGCTTGTGCGCAATTATGCCGTTTTAACTGGAAAAATGGGCGTTACTTGCAGATAAGGCAGCGCCATCCTACGTATAGCGTCCGACGCGAAACAGAGTACGAAAAGTCGTAGCTTCCGGCTAGGCGAGGGAATCGTACCCGCACCCCCGCGCGTTGGAAACATTCGGCGGGGCCCTCGGTCTACCAATCTGCGCTTTTTCCGTAATGCCACTACGGGTTTCGGGAGAAGAGGCACAACAACAAGGACTTCGCCATGACAGTCGCTAAACCACGACCGACGTTGCAACCCGGCGAAACCAGGGCATACCCGGTATTGCCGCTGCGCGATATCGTGGTGTTCCCGCACATGATTGTTCCACTCTTCGTCGGGCGCGAGAAATCGATCCGTGCGCTCGAGGAAGTCATGCGCTCCGATACGTTCATCCTGCTGGCCACACAAAAGAACGCCGCGGATGACGATCCCGCAACCGATGCGATCTATGAGGTCGGGACACTCGCCAGTGTCCTGCAACTGCTGAAGCTGCCCGACAACACAGTGAAAGTGCTGGTCGAAGGAGTCGCGCGGGCGAAGGTGCTGAAGTACAGCGATCGCAGCGAATACTACGAGGCGAACGCCACAGTGCTGGCCGACGACATGGGAGACCGCGTCGAGGTTGAAGCCATGGCGCGCTCCGTCGTGACCGAATTCGAAGGCTATGTGAAGCTGAACAAGAAAGTGTCGCCCGAGGTTGTGGGCGTGGTTCAGCAGATCGAGGACTACGCGAAGCTCGCCGACACCGTC
>DASUKT010000247.1:0-4589 GCA_036278575.1 Pseudolabrys sp.
GCGCCGGCGCATCACCAGCGGGCCAAGGATCGTAGCGGCAAAGCCGCCGACCAGCGTGCCGATGAGAATCGCGAGCGGCGTGCTCAAGGCAAGATATTTGAGCGTCATGCCGGCGCCGTAGGCGCCGAGCCCGAAATACGCCGCCTGCCCGAACGAAAGGCCGCCCGTGAAGCCGAGGACGAGATTCAGGCCCATCGTCGCGATGGCGTAGATGAGAATTTTCGAGCCAAGCGCGGTATAACTCCCAATCGCGGGCAGCCACCACGGCAACAAGATCAGGACGATCCACATCGCCCCGATAGAAAGCACGCGCGTCATTCGAAAAGCCCTTCTTCGCCGAAGAGTCCACGCGGCCGCACAACCAGGACGATCAGCATCATCAAGTAGATCACCGCTTCACTGGCCGCCGGGTAATAGGTTGTGACGATGCCCGCAGCCAATCCGATGATGAGCCCTCCAAGCACCGCACCGAACAGGCTGCCGACTCCACCGATGATGATCGCGACGAAGCTCGGCATAATGAGGCTGTTGCCCATCGGCGGCGTCAAACCGAGCACGCCCGCCGCGAGCACACCGGCAAGGCCTGCGAAGACGCAGCCAAACCCGAAATTGAGCGCGCGCAGCTTGTAGATGTTCACGCCGAGCGCAGCGGTCGTTTCGAGGTCGCGGATACCGGCACGGATGCGGACGCCGAGCAGCGTGTATCGCAGCAGCAAATAAAGCCCAATCGCGGCAGCCGCCGTAACGCCCATCACGAACAGGCGATATCCGGTGATAAAGAAATACACTTCGCTGACCGGCGAATTGATGACGTCCGGAACTTCCAGCGGCAGTCCTTGCGGCCCCCAGATCGTGCGCGTCATGTCTTCGATGATGAGCGCCAGACCGAACGTGAGCAGCAGGCTGTAAATCGGATCGACGCGCTTGTAGATCGGCCGAATTAGAATCCGCTCGACAATGAGGCCGATCCCGCCGGCGAGCAGCGGTCCGGCAATCAGCGCGCCCCAGAAGCCGAGATACGGCGAAAGCGTGTAAGCGAGGTAGGCGCCGATGACGAGGAAGCCGCCGTGCGCCATATTGATTACGGAATTCAGGCTGAGGATGAGTGCCAGGCCGAGCGCCATCAGAGCGTAGAAGACGCCTTGGATCAGGCCGTTGAACGCATTGAAAAGCAAAAGCTCCATCGTCGATCCAGTCCCCGCCCTGGCGTTGAAAGCCCCGTCTTAAGCCACACCGCGCCGCCCTTTTGCAAGAGCGGCGCGGTATTGGCCGGTGCGTAAAAGTGAAGCTAGACCGTCAAGCCGGATAGTCGAGCTTGCAGCCGGTGTCCTTCAACGCGATCTTGTCGCCGGGAACGATATCCGCGACCTTGAACAGGTTCGGATACTTGCCGTCCTGAAGAATTTCGCCGGGGAATTCGCTCGACATCAATTGATGGTCGAAATCCCGGAAGTACACCTTGTTCGGCTGCAGCTTGATTTCGGGCGGCAGCTCGAGGCCTTCCAGCGCTTTGGCAACCTTTTTCGATTCGACGGACTTGGCCTTGTTGGCGCCCAGTGCGATGGCGTGCAAGCCGGCATAGCCGAACCACGTGCGTGCGCTCGGATAAGTGCCGTCGGTGTATTTTTTCCGATAGGCCGCCACCCACTCCTTGACGTGCGGTGTCTTGGGCTGATCCCAATACCACTCCAGCGTCCACCATCCGAGCTTCGCTTCGCGCGGAAGAGCGCGGAGCACTTCGAGCTCGCTGAGGCCGCCGCCGATCGGGAACTTCTTCGTCAGGCCGAACTGCGCCGCCTGCTTCATGCAGTTCACCAGGTCCTGGCCGTCGACGAGGAGAACGAGCACGTCCGGCTTCGACTGCTGCGCCTTGATGAGGTACGACGAAAAGTCCGTCGTGCCGAGCGGCGACAGTGAGTTGCCGAGCACTGTGCCACCCATGCCTTTAAGCAGCTTGGCATAAGAACCCTGCAGCGTGTGGCCGAAAGCATAGTCCGGCGTGATGAAATACCACTTGCCGCCGAACTTCTTGTAGAGCGTTCCGGCGAGACCGGCTGCGAGCATGTAGGTGGTGGTGCAGATGCGGAACGTGGTCCAGTGGCACTGCGTGCCGGTGACGGGATCGGTATGGCCGCCGGTCACCATGTAGAGCACGCCCTTGTCGTGCGCGACCTGATTGACCGAAAGCGCGGTCGCGGACGAAACGGCGCCCATCAGGAAGTTGACTTTGTCCTGCTCGATCATCTTGTGCGCTTTCTGCGCGGCAATGCCGGCATTTGCGCCTTCGTCTTCGGTCACGAGTTCGACCTTGCGGCCGTTGATGCCGCCCTTGGCGTTGACTTCGGCAAGAGCCATCAAGGCGCCGCGCCGCTCGCTATCGCCCTCGGCGGCGTAAGTGCCGGTGAACGGGTCATGCATACCTATTTTGACCGGCGTCTCGCCTTGCGCGTACGTCAAAATCGGCGGCGAAAAAACCGCGGTTGCGCCCAGCATCGCGCCCGTCTTCAAGACAGTCCGGCGATCGACGCCGTTTGGCACAATCAACTTCTTCATCGTGTCATCCTCCCTCACGTGGCATTTTGTTTAAGACTGTAAAACTCGTGGGGAGGCAATGAGACGCGGAACGCTGCGGGCGTTCGACGACGCTGCCACCCCCTAATTCGCCATGCTAATGTGTGCGCACAACGCGGCGCAAGCGCGAAGCCCAAAGTTTCGGGTGTTTTTACGTGGTGTGACCTTCGCTTGCCGTCATTTGTTCGTTTAAAGCGTGGGGCGACGCCCATGCGCGGCCCTGAACGTCTTCGCGGTATAGACTTAAGTCTAAGGCCGTGCCGCAAGGCACCGATAACAGATGAAATTCTCGCGGGCATTCGTTAGCGGCGCTTCCGAAGTTGCCAGCCTCGTCAATTCAGACAGGAGACCTCCGTGAATAGCTATTTCGCAACGATCGGCGTGATCTGGCGGCTTGCCAGCCCCTACTTCCGATCCGAAGACCGCTGGCCCGGGCGCATCCTGCTTGCCGCGGTCATCGCGATCGAGCTCTCGATCGTCGGCATCAATGTGCTGCTCAATAAATGGAACAATGCCTTTTACAACGCGCTGCAGAACAAGAACTGGGACGAGTTCGTCCACCAGCTGATGTACTTCTGCGTTTTGGCGGCGCTGTACATCATCCTTGCCGTCTATCAGCTTTACCTCAACCAATGGCTGCAAATTCGCTGGCGCCGATGGATGACGCGAACCTATCTCGGCCATTGGCTTGAGGGCGCCAATCACTACCGCATGCAACTGTTGGGCGATGCCGCCGACAATCCGGATCAGCGCATTTCCGAAGACATCCGCATGTTCATCGAAAACACCTTGACCATCGGCGTCGGATTGTTGGGCGCCATCGTGACGCTTGGATCGTTCGTCGTGATCCTGTGGTCGCTGTCAGCGGCAGTCCCGTTCCATATCTTCGGCGTGAACGTTGCCATACCCGGCTATCTCGTGTGGGCCGCACTGATCTACGCGATCGTCGGCACCGGACTGACCCATCTCATCGGGCGGGCGCTCATTCCACTGAATTTCCAACAGCAACGGTATGAAGCCGATTTCCGTTTCAATCTTGTGCGCGTGCGCGAAAATTCCGAGCAGATCGCACTGCTCGAAGGCGAACCGGCCGAACGCGATCGTCTGCTAACCCGGTTTGCCAACATCGTCGCCAACTGGATGGCGATCATGACGCGGACAAAGAAGCTGACGTTTTTCACCGCGGGCTATCAGCAAATTTCGATCGTATTTCCGTTCATCGTGGTGAGTCCCGCCTATTTCGCCGGCGTCGTGCAACTCGGCGGCCTGATGCAGACCGCCTCGGCGTTCAACAGCGTCCAAAATTCTCTGTCGTTCTTCATTAACGTGTACCGAACGATGGCCGAGTGGCGCGCCGTCATCGAGCGGCTTGCGGGCTTCGACACGTCCGTCACCAATGCGCGCCTTGTCGCGACGAAAACGCCGGCGATTGCCCTCACACCGCACAAAGGCGCTACGGTCAGCTTGCAGGAGCTGGCCGTGCGGCTGCCCAACGGAATGCCGCTCGTGAACGCAACCGACCTGACCATCGCGCCCGGCGAGCGCGTGCTGGTGACCGGTCCGTCCGGCTCCGGCAAGTCCACGCTCTTTCGGGCCATCGCCGGCATCTGGCCGTTCGGGTCCGGCAACATCGCGGTGCCGCAAAACGCGAAGGTAATGATGCTGCCGCAGCGGCCCTACTTTCCGATCGCACCGCTTGCCGCCGCGGTGATTTATCCCGCGGAGCCGGGAACGTTCGACAGTGCGCGTGTTGCCGAAGTGATCGCGGCGGTCGGGCTTCCATCGCTGGTCGAACGCATCGAGGAAGAGACGCATTGGAACCGGATGCTTTCGCTCGGCGAGCAGCAGCGGCTGGGCATTGCGCGCGCGATCCTGCACGCGCCGGACTTCCTGTTTCTCGACGAGGCAACCGCCTCGCTCGATGAGCCGTCGGAAGCGGCCCTCTACAAGCTGCTCGAAGAGCGGCTCAAGGCCACCACGATCGTCTCGATCGGCCACCGCGCGACGCTTGCCGCCTT